>NZ_JBWPWU010000004.1:0-220215 GCF_056590775.1 Porphyromonas sp. C0026D3 | reverse complement strand
GCCATAGTGCCCGTGCAGACCGATGAAAGTGCCGTTGAACACCTCACAAAACCAGTAGCGCAGCTCCGGCTGTACCAGCCAGTGACGCACCTCGAGAGGCTTCTCGTACTTCCATAGGTTGCCACCACCGTACAGGTCCAGAGTCAACTTGGGACCCATCGCCACCTCGAGAGAGGCATTTGGCGATCCCATGACCCCCCAATGCAGGGCGTTTGTCTTCAGCGCAACACGCTGACCTTGAGCGCAGACCACAGTCACCAGTACCAGCGACAGTGCCAAGGCTATTCTTTTCAATTCTTTCATATTTTATATGCCTGTTTTTTTCGTATTCCAACATAGCACCTAAATAGATACCGATGACAAAGGTAGCATAAATTTGTAATATCAAACAAATGATAAATAGGGAGGTGTGTGAGAATAAATAAAATTGAGCTTGCACAACGGCCGATGAAATCGGGCTTCTGGGGGTTGTGGGCTATTTTGGTTAATTAAGAAATTGTGTACAAAAAGTGTGGTTGTGCGTTGCTTTTCTATTGCGGTTTGAAAAAAGTTCGCTCCATATATATAATGAGACTGTTGCGCTTAAGTCTGCGCCACATCCCGCAACTCTCCCATTGAGCTCTTATTGGGTAAATCGGAGAAAAAGCGTACTTTAGCCATCAGAAAGCGAGCTAATGCGCTTTCTCCTATTATATATAGTATGCAACAGACTTCCCCTACAACCTACCACGGCAACGACCGAGTCCTCTTTGGATTCATCTTTGGCTTGCTCTCCTTCTGGCTCTTTGCCATGACGCTCCTCAATATTCATGTGGATATGAATAAGGAGCTGGGACTATCCATCTCAACGCTTAGCTTTGCCGTGTCGGTCACCTCACTGGTGAGTGGACTCTTCATCGTGGTCTTCGGAGGCTTGGCGGACCGTCTCGGACGTGTCAAGCTCATTCGCTGGGGCTTCTACGCAGCTATCCTAGGAGCTCTACTGATTGCGCTGACGCCTGCTCAGAGCGTCCTGACAGCACCTATCCTTATCGTAGGTAGAGCCTTGCAAGGCGTCTCAGGAGCCTGCATCATGCCTGCCTCGCTAGCACTTCTCAACGTCTATTGGTCTGGCAAGGGGCGACAGCGTGCAGTCAGTCTCTAGAGTATGGGATCCTGGGGAGGCTCGAGCTTTGCGGCACTCTTCGGAGGCTTTATGATTAGCACCTTGGGATGGCGCGCCATCTTCTACGTTTGCGCCTTATTTGCGCTAGCAGGCCTACTGCTCATCAAGGGACTTCCCGAGAGCCGTGCCGAGCAACAAGAGTCAAAGCGATTTGACATCTTCGGCTTCGTCGCCTTCTTCATAGGTATCTTGTCGTTACAGCTATTCATCGCCAATGCGCCTATCTGGGGCTGGCTCAGTGTATCCTCCCTTGCTACCATCTCGGTATCGGTCATTGCGATCGTTGTCTTCATCAAGGTTGAGCTGGGACGTGAGGGAGCCTTTATGAACCTTGCCCTCTTTCGCAATAAGACCTTCACAGGAGCGACCATCTCAAACCTGATTCTCAACGCCACTGCGGGCGTTCTCGTCGTGTCGCTCAGCGTACTACAGCAAGGCGGTCTCATTGATTCCGCCACGGCTGGCTACCTGACCATCGGCTACGCTGTCTCCATCCTGCTCTTCATCCGTGTGGGGGAGAAGCTCCTCCAGCGCTTTGGTCCTCGCAAGCCGATGATCTGGGGCTGTATGCTGATCATCGTCTCAGTCCTCCTAATGTCTCAGACACAGCTCATCACAGGCATCTATATGATCCTGACAGGTGTGGCGTACGTCCTCTTTGGCACGGGGCTAGCTTTCTATGCGACACCCTCTACCGATGCAGCGCTCTCGAGCTTGCAACGAGACCTCTCGGGACAAGGCTCCGGCATCTACAAGATGGCCTCGTCTCTTGGCGCAGCCTTCGGACTAGCCATCTCACAAGCCATCTACAATGGCATCCAAGTATCGGGACAGCCTATCGAACTCCTGGGCAATTTCATCAACTTCGTGGGCCAGCAGGGCAATCTCAACTTCCGTCATGCAGCAATGGTGACGATGACCTTCAATATCGTCCTGCTCCTCCTCGCTATCCTCTCCATCGCCTTGACAATACCTAAGCAAAAGAAGTAGCCTAAGGCGTAGAGACAACTAATATATAGACACATATATAGACACACATGACTATGAAATCTAAGATAAGTGAAGCCATCTGCCGAGATATGGAGCAGTGGTTTGAGAGCTTTCACCAAGCTCCTGAGACAGCAATGCAAGAGTACGACACCTCCCGCATCATCGCCGAGAGGCTACGAGACTTTGGATACGAAGTGACTGAGGGTATCGGTAAGCTCGGCATCGTAGCTACGATGCAGCGTGGCGAGGGGACACGCTCCCTGGGGATCCGCGCAGAGTTTGATGCACTAGCTATACAGGAGAAAAACGACCTACCCTACCGCAGTCGCATCCCAGGGCACGCACACCTCTGTGGACACGATGGACATACGACGATGCTCCTCGGCGCTGCCAAGCAATTGGCCGAGAGTGGTCACTTCAATGGCAAACTTACGCTCATCTTCCAGCCCGGCGAAGAGACCATGCAGGGCGGTGCAGCGATGGTCGCCGATGGGCTCTTCGAGCGCTTCCCCGTAGACGCTGTCTATGCGATGCACAATCTGCCTGGTCTACCCCTCGGCACGCTACACTTCTGCGCAGGCGAGATGATGTCTGCCGTGGATAACTGGGAGATCAAGCTCATGGGACGTGGCTCTCACGGCTCAATGCCCGAGCTTAGTATCGACCCCGTCGTCGCAGGCGCCTCGCTCGTCTTAGCTCTGCAAAGCATCGTCTCACGCAATGTCTCCCCCTGGCATCACAGCGTAGTGACTATCGGTGCCTTCCTCGCTGGGGATACGGGAAATACGATCCCCGACAGTGCTACCCTCAGGCTCTCTATACGCAATATGGAGCCTAAGACACGCGTCCAGGTACTGGAGCGGATCCGCACCATCACACAGCACCAAGCCGAGAGCTATGGCTGTGCCTATGAGATCACTGAGGGGCAGCCTGGAGCTGTCCTGATCAATAGTGAGGAGGAGACACGCTACGCCGCCGAGGTGGCCCGCAAGACCTTTGGCGAGGAGCGAGTCGTCTACCCCAGCGCACGCTATATGAGTAGTGAGGACTTTGCTTTCATGCTTCAGAAGCAGCGGGGTTGCTACCTAATGATAGGTAATGGCGAAACCCCGATGGTGCACAACCCTAAGTTTATCTTCAACAAGCAACTTCTCCCGATCGGAGCCTCCTATTGGGTCGCCTTAGCCGAAGACTACCTCCGCTAGTAGTGCTCACTCAAAGGACAGAACTGGCGCATCGTTCCGATGAGGTCATCGACGGCACTATCAAGGAAATTGAGCAATTTCCTCGGGAGAAATTGAGATCAACGGAGATGTAAGAGTAGCTACAGAGCGAGCTATGACGCTGTATAACAATACTCTAACAGCATATTCCTCGACAGTTGTCAAATGCGACTGTTGCACGTCTAATCGGACTAATGTGTTGCATATCTCGCTGATTATTAGTGTCTTTGTGTTATATTAGACAGTCTTCTAGTTATCTCTATGAGCAAGATGAAACAGACCAAAGCCCCCTCCTTTGCTGACATTGCTGTTATTGATAGACGCAACAAGATGAGAAATCCCTTTTTGAGTCAAATCAATCAGCTGGTTGACTGGCGTCCCATCTCCAACTTGCTCAACAAACATTGCCTCAAGCAGGCGACCACACCGATGGGCGCTCCCAGCTATCCACCTCTCTTACTCTTCAATACTTCTAGAAACATGGTATGGGCTTTCCGACAGAGAGGTCGAAGAGCGCATCAACGACTCCATCTCGTGGAGTGACTTCCTAGAGCTAGACCTCACAAAAGCTGCTCCAGACCATAGTACGATATTTGCTTCTCTTCTGCGTAGGGAGTCCTTTTTTGATCTGCTTTGCGACCCCTGGCGGGGTCGTGGAAAGAGGGGCGGTGATTGCAGCCCCGGGGTCATCGGGGCTTTGCCCCTCGACACCCGGGCTATGAAGGAGGCACCCCTTGCGGGGTGCTGCGGTCCAAAACATTGACCCATTGGAGGACTCAATAAAATGAGACAAATGGTGAATCCCAAAACGAAAAATAGGTGCGATAAAAAGGGTCTGCCGACCCCGCCAGGGGTCGTGCTTTCATAGCCGGGTGGTCGAGGAGGGGCAAAGCCCCGACGATGACCCCCGGGAAAGGCGAATTTTCCCCAATCCTACGACCCCGCCGGGGGTCGCAAAACAGATCGGTAAAACCGGGTGAAAAAGAGGCGGTTTTTGGGCCAGAAAAGACCTTTTGGGGGACATTGATAATCAGGTGCTTATAAGGAGCGTTGAGTTTCACGGATAGACGCGAAACTTTTCACGGATAGAAGCGAAAGTTTTCACGGATAGAAGAAATGCCTTAGACGGATAGAAGAAAATTTGATCCCGTATTGCCGTCCCGATTTGGTCGATCTGTTTTGCGACCCTTGGCGGGGTCGGGGGAAGAGGGGGTCGGAGATTGGTGACCCGGGATCATCGGGGCTCCGCCCCTCGATACCCGGGCTATGAAGGAGGCACCCCTTGCGGGGTGCTGCAGACCTGACTTTGCCGTCCCGACTTTACCGACCCTAGCTTTGGCACCCCGACTTTGCCGACCTGGCTTTGGCAACTCTTTGGGTCTATCTGCTTGGCGACCCACGGGAGGGGCCATTGTGCACACGGGCTTGCCCTTATTCAGTTTGGGTAGCGTGATAAGAATAGGTAAGTTTGCGTACCTCTATGGATCCCTAAAGGCCCTTCGGCCGGATGACCGACAGATATAAATGTATTCGACCCCGACACAGCTCATAAAGTACGGTGCCGTGGGTGTCCTAAACACCCTCCTTACGGCAGTGACCATCTATATATGCCAGCAGTTGCTCCGCATGGATCCGATCCTGAGTAATATTATTGGCTACGCTGTGGGCTTGCTCAATAGCTTTGCACTCAATAGCCGGTGGACTTTTCGTACCACTATTGGGTGGCGTCGATTGCCCGGTTTTTTGCTCACCTTTGGGGTCTGCTACGCTCTCCAGCTGGTCGCACTGTTGATCATGCGTCGCCACAGCACCATCCCGCCCTATCCACAGCAATTGGTGGCAATGGCCCTCTATACGGGGCTCAATTTCCTGATGAATAAATACCTTGTCTTCCGGAAATAAACCATCGCACCGCCCATGTCCACGCTCACTGTCATCCTACCCTGCTACAACGAAGCACCCGTCCTCGGTGCGACGTACCACCGTCTGCGCACTGTCCTAGAGACCATGCATCGTGACGAGGGAGTGGAGGGGTACCTGCTCTTTGTCAACGACGGTAGTACAGATGAGACGGCAGGTCTCCTGAACCGTCTTTCCCGGCAAGACTCTACCACCCAAGTCCTACACCTGAGCCGCAACTTTGGTCATCAGGCCGCCCTCTCCGCCGGAATAGCTGTCTGCCGTACCGACTACGCCGTCGTGATGGATGCCGACCTCCAAGATCCTCCCGAGGTGATCCCCGATATGTGGCGACTCATGCAACAACATGGGGTGGATGTCGTGTATGGGGTCCGAAAGGAGCGAAAGGGGGACTCGGTTTTCAAAAAAGCGACCGCCAAACTCTTTTACCGGCTACTCCGCCGGCTCAGCGACTACCCCATCCCCACGGATACCGGTGACTTTAGGCTCATGCACCGCCGAGTCTTGGAAGCTTTTCATCAACTGCCGGAGCGCAACAAGTATATACGAGGGCTCATCAGTTGGATGGGATTCACGCAGATGCCCTACCACTACACCCGCTGCCCGCGTGAGGCCGGCACGACCAAGTACAGTCTCACTCGGATGGTCACCCTGGCACTCACGGCCATGCAGTACTTTTCGCACAAACCTCTGCGACTGGCTATGTCGCTTGGCTACAGCTCCGTACTTTTGGCAATGCTCTTGGGCTTGTGGGTCTTTTTGGGAAAGATCTTGGGCTTCACACATCCCGAGGCGGGATGGTCCTCCATCATCATCGTGATCACCTTTTTTGCCGGCATACAGCTCATCTGCCTGGGTGTCCTCAGTAGCTACGTCGCCGCTATATTCGACGAGGCCAAGCAACGCCCCGAGTACATCATAGCCCAGGCCATCAATATCGACGAAAACAAAGACAAAACGCAACAACAGTGACTGACCAAGAGATACTACAACCCCAGGTGGCCCTGATGCTCGAGCAGGCACTGGGTACCCACCTCCTACAGACCATCGCAGAGGCCGCAGACGGGCTCGGGCAGGAAGTCCGCATCGTTGGTGGCACCGTGCGAGACCTCATCCTCAATCGTCCTCTCGGTGACTACGACTTTGTCACCCGGGGGAGTGGCCCCGATCTTGCGGCCGCTATTGCTGAAAAACTAGGCAAGCGTGCTCACCTCACCATCTTCCGAAACTTTGGCACCGCCAGCATACACTACAATGGTGTGGAGCTGGAGTTTGTGGGAGCACGGCGCGAAAGCTACCACCCCGACAGCCGTAAGCCGATCGTGGAGGATGGTACCTTTGCCGAAGACGAAGCACGCCGAGACTTTACCATCAACGCCCTCTCCATCACCCTCAATGGCCCTATGGTCGGCACACTGCACGACCCATTTGGCGGGATTGAGGACCTGAACGAACGAATCATCCGAACTCCACTCGACCCCGACATCACCTTCTCCGACGACCCTCTGCGGATGATGCGTGCCGTGAGGTTTGCCGCTCAGCTGGACTTCCGGATAGCCGACGAAACCAAAGAGTCGATCCGCCGAAATGCCCACCGACTCTCCATTGTCAGCATGGAGCGGATCAGTGTCGAATTCACCAAGATCATCGATGCCCCGCTCCCCTCCATCGGGCTCGCACTCATGGACGAGTGCCGGCTGATGGACCAATACCTACCCGAGCTGTCCGCACTCAAGCAGACCGAAACAAAGGAGGGTATCGGGCACAAAAACAACTTTGTCCACACGATTATAGTAGTCGACAACGTCGCCAAACGATCCACCAAGACCGAACTAAGACTGGCGGCACTCTTTCACGACATCGGCAAGCCCATCACCAAGCAATTTACCAAGGGCGCCGGCTGGAGCTTTCACAACCACGACTACGTCGGCTACAAGCTCCTGCCCAAGATCTTTAGGCGAATCAAACTACCGCTTGACGAACGTCTCACCTACATACGCAAGCTCGTGCGTCTCCACATGCGCCCTGCACAACTGGCGGACGAAGGGGTCACCGACTCCGCTATACGACGGTTGCTCTTTGAGGCCGGTGACGATATTGATGACCTGATGCTCCTCTGCGAGAGTGACCTGACCAGCAAAAACCCACAGAAGGTCCGAAAGTACTTGGACAACTTTGCACTCGTGAGGCAGAAGCTGAAGGAGATCGAAGAAAAGGACCGCATCCGAAACTTCCAGCCCCCCATCAACGGTGATGAGATCATGCAGATCTACGCCCTAAAGCCTTGTGCGGCAGTGGGAGAGATCAAGGAGGCTATCAAGGACGCTATACTCGATGGCGCAATCCCCAACGAACGGGAGGCCGCCTACGATTACATGCTCGCTTGGGCAAAAGAGCACTTTGGCTTTAGCCCCCAATCGGAGTAAACCCCTCCATCGGGGTGGGGTATGCCGAGTGGCTTAGTGGTGGGTGGTGCGTGAAAACTGCAGGTGCCACTCCGCCTGCTGTCGACCGGTGGCCGGACCACTCTCGGAGCCGAAGCGGAGGTAGAGTGGGCAGAGCTGTTGGATCCTGAAAGTCTGCTTGTTGGAGCCGAAGAGAGGTGCGCCTGCACTCGGGGTGATCTCAAGCCGATCCTTGGAGAGGGTGTAGGTACCTATCGTGGTGGCTCGGGTACCGGATTGGTCGGCGGCAGCGGTGACACGATGGTCTCGGGTGAAAGTCCAGTAGGAGAGTCCGGCGGATTGGATCTCGCTAGCGGTGTACACTTTGGGGCTCCCATCCGGTGCCGGTCCCTGTAGTTTGTCGAGTACCCAGGTGTCCACGATGGAGGCATTGGCTCCGGGTTTGTTGCAGTCGCTGACCCCACTGACGCAGGCGGAAAGGAGTAGGGCGAGTGGGAGGAGTAGGTGTGCTGTGGCGTGTCTCATGTTTTTTTTGAGGAAAAAGTGGTTGGGGAAAATTCGGGCGGCTGAGGCTTACCTTTTGTCCTCTTTGTGCCCGATATTCATGCTCATGTCGAGTGCTGTGACCGAGTGGGTGAGTGCGCCTACGCTGATGTAGTCGATGCCACATGCGACCAAGGAGCGGATCCGGTCGGGGGTGATGTTGCCGGAGGCCTCGGTGCGTGCCCGCCCGGCGATGAGGCGGACTGCCTCTGCTACCTCGTTGTCGGGCATATTGTCCAGCATGATGAGGTCTGCCCCGGCACCGACTGCCTCTCGGACTTGGTCCAGGTTCTCCGTCTCGACCTCTATCTTGATCGACAAGGGGAGGTGACGGCGTGCCGCCTCCACTGCCGGGGTGATGCCACCGGCCATCCGGATGTGGTTGTCCTTGATGAGGCACATGTCGTAGAGCCCGTGGCGGTGGTTGGATCCCCCTCCGTGACGCACGGCGAGTTTGTCCGTGAAGCGGTGGCCGGGGGCGGTCTTTCGGGTGTCGAGTATCTTGGTGTGGGAGCCGACGCATAGGGTCACCAGTCGGTGTGTGGCGGTGGCGATGCCGCTCATCCTTTGGAGGAAGTTGAGCATCGTCCGTTCGGCGGCCAGCAGGATGCGGTATGGGCCGGTGATGGTGATGAGGTCTTGCCCTCGGGTGATGGGTGCTCCCTCATCGGCGAGTGGGACAAAGGTGCAGTCGCCCTCTGTGTCGATGGCCTCTAGGACCATGCGTGCCACCTCTGTGCCGGATAGGATGCCGTCTGCTTTGGCGGTAATGTAGGCTGTACAGGTGGCTTGTGCCGGTATGATAGCGCAGGTGGTGAGGTCTCTGTCCACACCGTCCTCCTCCAGTGCCAGGTGGATCAGGTCGCAGAGGAGCTTTTGGTCGTGGTGTGTCGGGTTGGTCATGTTGGTCCTGTTGATTATGGTGCGATCCGGGAGCGACAGAGTGTTCGGCTGTCGTCTCCTCGGCACAAAGTTAGTTTTTTGCACGCTATCCCCCAACTCAGCTTTCGACGTTGATTCGTTGTCCTTGGGGAGAGTAGGGGAGGGTATGTTGGCCCAAGGCTCCTCCTTCTCCTTGTCCTTTTGTCCTGTCGGGTGTGTGTCTCTCGCTTGGAGAGTGGTCTAAATCTCCTCAGCATAGGGGGAAAAGTCCTCTCTCTGTACTTCCAAACTATTTTTCCTGGTCGAAAAACAATAAACCACACAGTGATTTATTCAAATCACACAGTGGTTTGTTCAAATCACTTAGTGATTTATTGAAATCACATAGTGATTTTATCTTTTTCTTGGGAGATGAGCATCTTTTTCTCCGATCTGGCTGTTTTTTTCTTCCCCAAAAAGATGTTTATCAAAACTCTTGAAGCCACTAAGAAGTACCCGACCCGACCCCAATAGCTCCCCACGGGAAGAGGAGAGGATCGGGGAAAAGAGGGGGTAATGGGCGAATTTGGTACCTTTGTCGCTTTAGAATCGGCCCCCTCGGTTTTTTAGGGGCAGGACAAGCACACCTTATTTATATTAGGAATACAAGACAATGAATACAACCAAGCTCAGTCTAATGTTGGTTTTGGCATGGATGGCATCCGGTCTTTTGGCTCAGGCGCAAAAGGAGGAGACGCGACTCTTTGGGCGGCTCCTTGTGGATGGTGCCTTTTGGGATCGTGGTGCCGATGGCATGGCGCAGGGGGAGGTGTCACATGGTGTGCTGCTCCGAGATGTGCGACTGGGTGCCACCTCTGCCCATGGTCCGTGGAGGGCCAAGGTGGAGGCCGCTTTGACACACAATCGGCTGTCGCTTACGGATGTCTTTGTCTCCTACGATTTTGCCAAAAACCACAGTCTGAGGTTTGGCAATGCTTTGGTCCCATTTGGCCTACTCTCGATGTATGGGACACTGAACAAGGACTACATGGAGGATCCGCTCCCCAATGTCTTCCAACCCTATAGGCGCATCGGTATCACACACACGTACCACACCTCAGCTCTGTGGCTGCAGTATGGGCTCTTTGCGGATCGCATGGCTCTGCGTGGACCGGCGACGGGAGGCGTGGAGCCGGGCTGGATGGCCGGTGGTCGCCTGGTATGGCGCCCGATCGTGAGTGATGGCCTGAGTCTGCACGGTGGCGTGAGTGGGCTCTACGTCCGCCCGGAGTTGACCCCCGATCGCAATGCCCGGCAAGTAGCCTACCACAGTACCTACCTGACTGCTGTGGACGGTCGGAAAGCTCTCTCGCTCCTCCTGCCGGATGCTCAGCACGAGGCCAAGGGAACGGCCGAAGCACTCGTCCTGTACAAAAACCTTAAGCTCACCTCGCAGCTCTACTACTCAAATGTCTGGCGAAAAGACCACAAGTGCTACGCCACACACGGACTGTACGTCATAGGTGCGGCGCAGATCTTCAATCCCGGAAACTACGTCTACAACCGTGCCAAGTCCGGGGCAAACCTCCCCGGACCCAACAGTCTGGAGCTGACACTCGGGTATGGGTACCTCAATCTGCGTGACAAAAGGGGGCAAGAGTCGCCCCTTGTGGGTATGGAGCAGGTCGGAGTCATGCAGGACTTCACACTGGGGCTGAGCTACTACTGCACCAAGCAAGTCGCCATACGGGCCAACTACCACCACTTCCTGATCGACGCCGGAGCCACTGCCACCGCTCTCCGTCACCAAAATGTCCTACAAGCCCGGCTCCAGTACAGGTTCTAGTCCTCACGGGGAAGGCATTTCACCCGATCCCCTCCCCGACAAAAAGAAAGACCGGCACACCTCCGATACCGCAGGATCCACCTCGGTGTAGGCATGGCGACCTCTCGACCGACGACAGACCTCTCGGCGAGAGAGGCCTGCCGGTACACTCGATCGGCCTCGGTAGATAATCAAGCATAGTGACATAGGTAATGCTTTATTAGAAAATATGTGTTAGTGAAACCCCTGCTTTGTATGCTGTTTCGTGTAAATAGTCGTGATGTGTATGCCATTCAGTAAAATAATACCGAACTATCGGGGTAAATAATATATAATATTTTGTATATTTACCACCGATACAGCATGGGACCACCACTCTACCGGTCGATAGGCGACAGTGGCACAATCTCCGATAGGGGTGTGGTGGCACCGTGGGTGTTTTAGGTACAGACCGCACTAATGAGATCACATTTACTTTTATCTATTCGCAAAACAACAGTATGGAAGACAACAAACCCCGGAAAAGATCTTTTTTGTCCAAGAGGTACACGGCGCTACTGGCAGGGTTCTGTCTTTGGTTCGCCTGTCTCTGCACCACGTATGGTCAGGTACGAGTGACGGGCCTGGTGACCGATGGTTCGACCCGGGAGCCGCTGGCAGGGGTGACCGTACAGGTGGTAGGGACGAAGCAGGGCGCCATCACCGACATGGATGGTCGCTACGCGGTAGAGGTCCCCACACCGGATGGGGTCCTAAACTTTTCGTTCATCGGTTTTAGGAGCCAAAAGATCCGACTCAACGGTCGCCAAGTGCTGAACGTACAGATGACCGAAGACAATGCCCTCCTGAGCGAAGTGGTGGTGGTCGGCTACGGCACCCAAAAGCGAGCCAGCATCACCGGCGCTGTCTCCTCCATCAAGAGTGACGAGCTGATGAAAGCACCACAGGTGGGGCTGTCGAATGTGCTCGCCGGACGTGTCTCCGGTGTCACCATGCTGCAACGATCGGGGCGACCGGGCGGTGATGACGCCCATCTGCTGGTGCGCGGAGAGGGAGCCAAAGTGATTGTCGATGGGATCGAGCGGTCGTTCAACGAGATTGACCCCAACGAGATCGCCTCCATCTCAATCCTCAAGGATGCCACTTCGGCATCTATATATGGACTAAACGCCTCGGCGGTCATCCTGGTGACGACCAAAAAAGGACAAGAGGGAAAGCTCAATATCAGCTACAATGGCAGCTACGGCATCAGTCAAAACGCCAACAAGATTGCCTGGCTGGATGGACCGAGCTATGCCAAGTACCATAACCTCGCCACCGAACTGGATGGAGGGACCCCTATCTTTTCGGAAAAGATGATCTACAAGATGAGGAAAGGACTGGATGGCTGGGGCAACACCGACTGGTACGGAAAGGTGTTTGGCCTCGGACAAAACATGACCCACAACATCAATGCCTCCGGTGGGACCGACAAGATACAGTACTTTGCCTCACTGGGTGTTTTTGACCAAAAAGGAAATGTGGAGGGATTCAACTACAACCGGTACAACCTCCGGAGCAATGTCACCTCCCAGATCACAGATCGCCTCTCCCTGCAGCTCAATATCGCCGGACGACTGGACCAGCACTCCGCACCCAAATACTCGGCCAACCCCGGTGACAAGCTAAACATCCCAAAGCAAGCCGTCTGGGCGGTACCCTACCTGCCGATGCGGATGACGGATCCCACAGACGGACAGGAGTACTATGTCAGCACCCCCACTGCCTCGACACCGGTCTCACCTTTTGCGTCGATACGGGACTCGGGCTATACCACCTCTAGGATTGCCTCCTTTCAGAGCAACTTTATGCTCAAGTATGAGCTCCCCTGGATCGAGGGGCTGGCGGTCAAGTTCAGTGGCGCATACGACCGCTACTTCGGGTTCAACAAATCACTCCAAACACCCATAAAGACCCTTTTGGCCACGATCCCCAAGCCGGGTGCCGAGGCCATCAAGTACACACCACACTTGGACGCATCAGGCAATACCACACTCTCCGAGAGTGGTTCCGAGTCCGTTCGCTTCATCACTCAGACCGAGATCAACTACCGCCAAAGTTTTGGCAAGCACCATGTGACTGCCCTGGGACTCTTGGAGACAAGAGACAACACCAATCATTGGCTGGCAAATAGTGGGACGGGGCTGGACTTTCCGGAGCTGGACGAGCTGAACAAGGTGACCAACACGACCGGAAAGGGCGAAAAAGCCGAGCCCTACATCGGTGGCACGAGCGGACACCAGAGGATGATGGGCCTCGTGGCGAGGGTCAACTACGACTACGACAACCGCTACCTGCTCGAGCTCTCCTTGCGTCGCGATGGTAGCTACCTTTTTGCCAACTCAGGCAAGACTCGCTGGATCAACCTCCCCGCTGTGTCGGCCGGCTGGCGGATCGACCGCGAGAGCTGGTTCGACTGCCCCGCGATCAACCTACTCAAGCTACGCGGTGGTATCGGAAAGATAGCCACCTCCAATGTACGGGCCTTCTCGTACCTGAACCTCATGAATCTCTCCCCCAAGTCTGTGGTCATAGGCGACACGCCCAAAAGCTCCATGCGGGCCGGTACTTTGGGTAACCCCAACCTCAGCTGGGCCAAGACCATTACCTACAACGCCGGTGTGGAACTCAATGCCTGGGATGGACTTTTGGGGCTGGAGCTGGACCTCTTTTACAAGTACCAGTATGACCTGATCGGTAGTGTGAACGGTGCCTATCCTCCCTCAATGGGCGGTTACATGCACGAGCTGGCCAACCTCAACAAGGTGGACTACCGCGGTATGGACTTCACCCTGTCGCACAACAATAAGGTCGGTGACTTCCGATACGGTGTCAAGCTGATCGGGACACTCGCACTGAGGCGATGGCTCTACTATGCGGGCGAGCCCGACAACACCCCTGCGTACAAGAGGATCACCGGCTCCGAAGTCGGTGCCAGACTTGGGTTTACCTCGCTCGGGCTTTTCCAGAACCCCAGAGAGATCGCCCATTCAGCCACGATACCGGGCAAGGCTGTCCTCCCCGGATACATCAAGTACAAGGACCTCAATGGTGATGGCAAGATCACCACTCAGCAGGATCGGAGCTTCGTCGCCAAGCCCGAGTATCCGAGGTTCCAAGGCTCGGTCAACCTCTATGCAGAGTGGAGAGGACTCGACTTTGACCTACTGCTTCTTGGTGCTTTCGGACGATCTGTGGCACTTGCCGGGATGGCAGATGGCGGAGCCTTGCCGGACAACTACCTAGGCTACCACACCTCCTACACACAGCCATTCAGCCATGGCGGAAACTCTCCGCGCTTCTTGGTGGAAAACTCCTGGACCCCGGAAAACCGCAACGCCGACTTCCCGAGGCTGACAGTCACCCCCATCAGCACCAACAACGCCTATGCCTCCGACTACTGGTACCGAAACGGTGACTATGTCCGCATCAAGTCCTGTCAGATCGGCTACGCCATACCGACAGACCTGACCAACCTGCTGGGGATCAAAAAGCTGAGAATCTATCTGGATGGATCCAATCTTTTCACCTTTAGCCAGCTGATGAAATACAACATCGATCCCGAGCAGCCCGCAGTCAACAACGGCTACTATCCTCAGCAACGCACCATTTCACTAGGCCTTAACCTTTCGCTCTAAACAAGATATGAAACAGTCATCAACTACCACAATAGCACTCCTACTGGGGCTTTTCCTAGGGCTCTCCGCCTGCTCAGGTTGGATGGATCTCACCCCGTCGGACAACCCCACCGACAAGATGGTGTGGACCAAGGCTGAGTACGTGGATCTGTATGTCAATGGCTTTTACCCCTACATTCACGACTACGGGCAGTTTGGATCGGCTCAGTTTGCCGGCAATCTCACCGAAAGCCTGACCGACACCTACAAGTACGGCTCCTCTGCCATCAACCCCAAGGCCGGGCAAGCCAATATCTACGTCACCAATCCCTCCGCCATCACCTCGGCCGGTGCCCTCTATGGCATTTGGGACAACGCCTACCTGAGGATCCGAGAGCTCAATCAATTCTTGGCCTCCATGCGGCAGTACTCCGCCTTCCCCGCTGAGCGCAATGCCCTGTGGGAGGCACAGGTCCGCTTCTTCAGAGCCTTTATCTACGACCAGCTGGCCAGGCGGTACGGTGGAGTCATCCTCTATACCTCACTGGATCAGATGAAAAAAGAGACCCCACGTGCCACCGAAAAAGAGGTATGGGATCTGGTCGAGGCCGATCTGGACTTTGCGATCCAAAACCTACCCGAGGAGTGGCCCTCCGCTCAGGACAAAGGGCGGATCACCAAGACCATGGCGGCCGCCTACAAGTCTCGAGCCATGCTTTTTGCCCAGAGATGGCAGTCTGCATACGATGCGGCAGACTACGTCATTGCCTCCGGCAAGTATGGCCTCATGGATAGCTATGCCGATGCTTGGAGAGGCGCAAACAAGGAGGCCATCCTCGAGTACAGGTACGACCTAAACGGCCCCACTCACCTATTTGACCAAGACCACGCACCCAAGTGCGATGGCTATGAGCTGGGAGCACTGGGCACCCCCACTCAGGAGATGGTGGAGGAGTACGAGCTCGCAGATGGCTCTCGCATGGACTGGACCCCCTACCACAAAGCCAATGCCAACCGCCCCCCCTACGAAAAACTCGAACCACGATTCCACGCCACGGTCATCTATCCCGGATCCACCTGGAAAGGCAAAAAGATGGACAACTCCGTAGGTGGACAAAACGGTAGCTACATCGAGTACAAGTCTCGACCATTCAGCTACGGAGAGACGACCACAGGCTACTTCCTGAAAAAACTGGTCAACGAAAAACACCTGGACCTCAACGGTGTCAAGAGCACACAGCCATGGGTGGAGATCCGCTACGCCGAAGTCCTGCTCAACAAAGCTGAGGCCGCCATACACCTCTCCAGAGCCTCCGAAGCACGAGCACTCATCAACCAAGTCCGAGCCAGGGTACAGCTCCCACCCATCACCTCCTCCGACCGCCAGCTCCTCGAGGACTACCGACACGAGCGCAAAGTAGAGCTCGCCTACGAGGGACACCTCTTCTGGGATATGCGCCGATGGAGACTGGCGCACATCAAGTACGACCACTACCGCTGCCACGGATTCAGGATCGAGGGCGACCGATACACCTATGTGGATGTCGACCAGGCGGACCGAAAGTTCCCCGAGCGCCTATACCTCCTACCTATACCTAGCAGTGAGCTAAAAAGGAACGACCTCGTCAAGCAAAACCCTCTCTGGAACTAATGAAGACACAGCACATGATGAATACATACCAATCCACAGTCTCTGCCCTGCTCCTCGCACTCACCCTCTTCACAGCGGGGTGCAAACAGCCGGAGGCAACCACACCCACAGGCGAGAAGTACGGCATCACCTCACTGTCGGCCACCTTCCCCGGTGACGACAGCTCCGAAAACCTATTCGCCGCCGAGATCGATCACGAAAAAGGTACTATAGCAGTTGTCTTTCCCTACAACTACCCACGCAACACCTACCAAGTGCTGCCCCAGTCTGCCCTCTCCAAAGTAAAAGTGGCAGCCGAGCTAGACAACAACGCTACCATAGCCCCCGCACTCGGCATAATGGACCTCACCAAAGAGCAGACCCTGACCGTCACCAACGCATTCAACGAAAAAAAGCAGTACACCATCATCGGTGTCATCCGCAAGAGCAGTGAGGCAGAGATCAAGGAGTTTGCCATCACCGAGCCGGCACTCACCGGGATCATCGATGCAGGGACCAAGACGATTACCCTGATCCACAGTGGCACAATCGGCAAGGCAAAGGCGACCGTCACCGTCTCCCACGGTGCCACCCTGAGCCCCGACCCCAACACCACACCCATAGACTTTGACTCCGATCCGGAAATAACCGTCACCGCCCAAAACGGGGTCGACAAAACCGTCTACAAGGTAACCAAGTGCCTACCCAAAAAGGTAAAAGCAGGCATCCGACAAGGCAGTGCCAAGCTACTCTGGACCAAAAAGCTCAAGGACGACTTGGGCATCAATGTGTTTGACCTCACCGGAGGTATCGCCTACTCAGGAGGCAAGCTGATCCTCAATACCCGCAACCAACCAAGCCTCATCCTCAATGCCCGCACCGGTGACAAGGAGGGAGCCATCGAGACCATGGCCACAATCACAGGAGGGGTGACCAACTTCTACACCACCTCCGACGACTCCGGACATATCCTCATCTGCAACCTCTCCCCCAATGCCGGCACATTCAAGATCTGGATGCTAAAAAACAGCACCGACACACCGCGGCTCCTGATCGACTGGGGCGGAAGTGGCACCAACAAGCTGGGACGAAAGTTTTCGGTCATAGGCGATATTACGAAAGACGCTGTCATTACGGCACCCGTCTACGAGAGCGACTGCAAGTTCCAGCGCTGGCAGATCAAGGATGGGCGATTGCTCTCCACCACCCCCACGGAGGTCATGGTCAGTGCCGTCACATCCCAGTGGCGCTTCAATTGCGACATCATAGCCTCCGATCCTGCCAACCCCACCTCCGACTACTTCGTTGCCGCCTACTCATTCACCGATCCCGTCAAGCTACTTTGGATCGATGGTGCGACCCACGCAATCAAGGCGGCAGGCCCCGTCATTGGCAAGCCCAATATTATTGTCAATGCAGTGGACTGCACGATGTTCAATGGCAAGAGGTACGTCACCACCAGCTCCATCACCAGTGGCGCACTATCCGAGACACAGGACGACATTGTCTACCTGCACGATGCCACCACGGTCGATGGCTTCACCGGCCCTATCTGGAGAAGTGATGCCGGAAAATATGGAGGCAAGGACAACACGCAAAACAACGCTAACGGCACAGGAGATGTGTTGCTACAGCCATCAGAGGACGGCTACTACCTCTACCTCTTCTTCATGTTCACCAATGGCCAAGTAGGTTGTGTACAGTTTGACTGCATAGACCTATAGACCACACACCGATCAACCCGAGAGGGGGGCAAAAGTCACTTTTGCCCCCCTCTCTTTTTTTGCTTTTTCAGGCCCGATTGCGGGCTGATCGTTTTCTTCTGTCCGTCTAAGTGATTGCTTCTATCCGTGAAAAGGGTTGCTTCTATCCGTGAAAAGTTTCGCTTCTATCCGTGAAACTCAATGCTCTTTATAAGTGTTTGATTATCAACGCCCCCACGAGGAGTCTTTTTGGGACCCGATTTGCCGATCTGTTTTGTGACCCCTAGCGGGGTCGTAGGGTGGTGGGGGCCGTCTTTTTCCGGGGGTCATCGTCGGGGCTTTCGCCCCTCCTCGACCGCCCGGCTATGAAAGCGCGACCCCTAGCGGGGTCGGCAGCCCCGGACTGTCTTCCCTGATTTTGCCGCCCCCTTTTGTGACCCCTAGCGGGGTCGTGAGGTGGGGCATTTCCAACCGGTGTCCGCCCATTGAACGGGAAACATCGGGTCCAGCACCCCGCTAGGGGTGCCTCCTTCATAGCCCGGGTGTCGAGGGGCGTAGCCCCGAAGACCCCGGGACCGCAGTCGCCCCGAAAAAACACGACCCCGCCAGGGGTCGCAAAACCGATCGGCAAAACCGATCAACAATATCGCCTTGGCAAAATGGCAGGGAAAATCCGGCATCGGCATCGGATTTTTCATGATTTTCCACCGAAACGAACAACTACTATTTCAAAACATGTAAAATTTTTGTTACCTTTGCCCCGATAAGGGTGCATTGTGATACATACTGAATAATATCTTTTTTTACAATTAAATCAACTAACAGTGATGACAAAAAAACTAACTCGCGCATTGCTAGCTTTTGCCCTCGTAGGAGGTCTGTCAGCGTGCAATAAAGAAAATGTCAATGGGACCCCTGAGGTTGTCCCATCTACCGGCAACACCTATATGTCTGTTGCTGTATCTACTGCCCTACCCGCTGAGGGTCCCCTGAAGGCAGAGGATACTAACCACAACCCTATGGGTGAGTACGGCGGTCGTGACCAGATCAACGACCTCACCGTCTATGTGGTCTCTGTCTCCAACGGTAAGGTGGAGAAGCAGGAGTTTACGGGCCTCACCCCGGTTTCAGGGAAACCCAACGTGTACCTCACCAAGGCATGGAAGGTGGATGCCGGTATGAAGGAGGTCTATGTCCTCGCCAACCTCAACGGCACACCCATCAAGACCGCTCTCGACAATGCGGCCGCTATCGGTAAGACTGCCTTTGAGACTGCTTATGCCGACTCCTACGACATGACCGATGCCAGTGGTGTCCTCGGTACCTATGCCAAACTCGATGGTGGCAAAGATATCATCGGAATGAACGGCAAGACTGCCGCTCAGGTGGAGGTCAAGGGTGGTGTGGATCAGGCTACGGCAGAGGCCGGTACTAAAAACTGCGCCAAGATCAACGTCCGTCGTCTCGTCGCTCAGGCGGTTGTGACCAAGGATGCGGCCAACGACCTGACCATCAAGGGTACCCGCAACGGTGCCACGGTCACCATCGCCACTCTCTCTGACCTGAAGTGGGATGTGATGCAGTTTGAGAAAAAGACCTACCTCGATCCTATGACATCTGAGAACGGTCAGGAAGCTACCAAGGTGAAGTACTGCAAGACTCCTTCTTTCGAATTCATCCCCGCTAGCCTCAATGCATTCACTACTGATGCCGCCGGCAAATACTTCTATCGCGCCATGACCGGTATCGCGCTGGGAGACTTCACTCGCAATGCAAGCAATCCCGATAATGTCACGAGCATCGTGGGCAATACGATGAAGTTCATCACCGAGACCACCCACCAGTACGGTGGTAAGCCGGTTGCCGAGGGTGGTGTGGCTCCTGAGACCGGCTACCGCAAGGGCAATACCGCCTATGCCATCATCTCTGCCCAGATCACTCCTAGCAACGACACATGGGCTACCGGTCAGGAGACCGGATACGCTGCCGGAAGCGACCTCTTTTATGGTCTGAACGACGGTAAGTTCTACAAAGACAAGGCTGCTGCCAAGGCTGCCAACCTGAACAACGACAAGAACGTCCTCACCTACAAGGGTGGCCTCTGCTACTACGTGACTTGGCTCAACCCCAACGAGGTCGCAAAGCCACTCACCTCTCCGGTGCTCCGCAACAACATCTACCACGTGAATATCAAGGCCTTCAAGAAAGTGGGCTACACCGGCAACCCCCTCACACCGGGTACCGAAAACCCAAAAGACCCGAACGACAATACTCCTGACCCCTCCGAGCTGCTCTCTGTATCTGAGACCTATATGGCTGTAGAGGCTACGGTGGTAAACTGGGGCGTACACTCGGTAGACCTAGAGCTCTAAAGCTGACCAAGACAAAGTCCCAGGGGTGCTTTTGAATCAAAACCCCGAAGGCAGGAGGTGCTTGACCGCACCTCCTGTCACTAGTATAAATAGAGATCAATAGAAGAAATAAGATATGACCATCAATGACCGATTGATCAAGCGTCTCTCCGTCGTACTCCTACTGTCGGGGCTGCTCCTCCCGCTTGCGGGCTGCAAAAAGGAGTTGCCGGTCCCGGAGGATACCGGTCGGAGTGGCTACACTATAGAGCAGGAGGGGACCACCTATATGTCACTCTCTCTGAGGGCTACCTCTGCGGCCACCACCTCTGATCTGCCGGAGGTGGACAAGAGTGCCGGCAACTACACCGCCACTTGGCAGGGAGATGATGTTATCGAGAACTTTGCCATCTACATTGTTTCCGAGGGCGACAATACGGTGCAGTGCATCTCTGGTCGCCCGGATGATACCAATATCGTGAGGCGTTGGGATCCCGAAAAGCAGGAGCTACTGCTCACGCCCTTCAAGACCAAACCACTGAGCAAGAAGATCTTTGCCTTTTTCAACATCCCCGAGCAGTACCGCCGGTACCTAGAGGAAAAGAAGACGGATAAGCGAGCTTTCCTAGAGCGGATCGCCGAGCCGATCCCCTACATGGGAGAGCCGGGCATCACCTACGATGGGGATGCCCCCCGGCTGGAAGCGTTCCGCCCCGACAGCCATATCGCCACGAAGAAGATAGCAACCGACACTATCCCTAACCTGGAATCATTTTCCGATAAAGGAAGGTCGGGGTATCCGGAGAGTAAGGTGCCACGACGCTACCTTGACTTCCCCAATGCATTCTTTGATACTGAAAGAATGTCCTCGATTAAGCCTGGCCCTCTCCCATTTATCAAGCGCAAGGATCGGATCCTCTCCTCCGGTGTGCGGGACAATTACCTGCCGGAGGACTATGTCACGGCCGACGAGGTGATGAGTGATGAGCGCAACGTGGTGAAGATCTACACCCGCCGGGCCTTGGCACAAGCTGTGGTGACAGCCGAGGCGGCACTCGTGAATGAGCCTATCCACGAGCTGGAGGGCATGGTGATCAAGGGAGTGAGCTTTCAGGTCTTCAACTTTGAGCCTACCTTTTTCCCCATCGCCAAGACGGAGAAAGAGGGCGACCTACCGGGCAATCGCAACACCCGCACCCCCCTCTATGACCAAACCAATAATAGCTCGCTGATCAACTTCTCCACCTACCGACCAACGCTATGGGATGAGACGTTTAGTATGGATGCACTGGTACGGGATCGCTTCTTCCGCTCAGCACACTTTGTCTATGGAGAGGGGCCTGCCGAGCTCGATCCCTCCGATAAGGACTATGCTCAGAAAATCTTGCGGGAGATAGAGTATAGCGACAAACGAGAAATTGATGGGACGTTACCAGTTGACGAGCGGAGTAGACCCATTCCCCTCACGCACACCACCACATTCTGGGGCAGCTGCTACGTGACCGAGAGTACCCACGCATGGGCCGAGGATGGCTCCAGTGGCTACAACACCTCCAATACTCCATTCTTTGCGGTCGTCGCCTCCTTTGATATGCGGAGCCTCCCCTGGGCGTCCAAATCGGAAGGGATTGTGGCTGAGAAAAACAATAATAAGCAGGCTGACTTTGAAAAACTGGTAAAGGATCTCAAAGATCAATTGCAAAAAGCCAAGGACGATCTAGCTGCCATACCCGAGGCCGGTGGCGGTGGTATGAGTGAGGCGGACGCCGATGCTGTTTTCGAGGCCTATGTGCAGTGGTGGAAGAACCATCTCCGTAATCCAAATGGGGCGAAGCGCTTTTTTAACAGCATCTCAAAGCAAAGGGATGCGTTTGTTAAGACAAAGGCGCTAGACGAGGCGGGATATCTGAATAAGATTAAGCGAGATAGGAGCACACTACGCACACAGGATTTTAAGGGCGGTCTAGAATTAGCTGACAAAGGCTACCGCAACAAAAAGTATCCCGAAAACAAGAGAGTCGGCAGCCCAACAGAACTAGATGCTACGGATCTAGATGTTGAGCAAAAAGAATTTAAGAAGACGCTCGAAGCGGATAGGAAGCTGAGAGCGGGTGACCCCAATGCCGATAAGCGCGCTCAGCTATCGAATCTGATAAAGGATCTTGAGAAGCAAATTGAGAAAGAAAAGAAAGAATTCTTTAGATCCGATGGGTGGTACCCCAGTGAAAGTAATAGTAGAGAGCTCTTCACCCCCTCTATGTATGAGCAGGGGATCACTCGCATCTACTACTCTCAGGTAAATAAGAAGTTCTACCTCAATTACCACGAGATACCTGTGGACAAACGTGATGGCAATGCGACACACACCCTCAGTGCCAATGATTCTTGGGTACGTGAGCTGAAGGCCAAGCTGCCCAACGGCAAGGACTTCCCAACCCATGCCAATGGCGTCTCACTAACTAACGCTGTACTGGCACCGGACACCCCGGGCTTGATGGAGAAGCTGAGCAAGCTACTCAATGGGCAACTCAAGGAGACCGACCTCTCTATTGCAGAGCGGCACTCGATGGACTTTTACCTCTACGGTCGTATCGCTCCGGGACTGAAGGAGTACTTCTATGGAGCCAATTTTAACCGCACCGATCCGGTAGATATCCACAGTGGCTATGTGGAGTGGTACACCGCCCAAAAGAGAGACAAAGTGGTGAGCTACCCCTGCTACATCCGCAACCGCGTAGAGGACCAAAATTCCATCCGTGGTGCGCGCCTGATGATGGTCTACTACGCTTGGCTCAACCCCAATACCAAGAGCGCTGATACCTGGTGTGCCTCACCTGTCTTACGAAATAACATCTACCATATGCATATTGCCGGCTTCACCAAGATGGGGCTGTCGGCTATCCCCTTTGTGCCGAGGGAGGATAAGCTCTTCCACACCCCCTTTGACCCCGATGAGGAGGTGCCACTCGAAGGTATGCCCCTGAACTCGGCCACTGCAACCGGCTCAGCCCGCAACGCCAGCCTGATGGGCACCGGCTCGTCCAGCTTTAGGATGACATTCTGATCAGAGATAATGATGATGACTAAGATATACAGATCCAAAATATTCAGCCTATTGATGGTGTCCCTGCTCCTCGTAGGTGCCGGTGGCTGTCGGAAGGAGACGTTCGTGACGGTTACCCCCGATCCGGCACAGAGCGGTGTGACCCCCTCATACGGTACCACCTACATGTCCCTGAGCCTACGTATGGGAGGCAATACCGGTGATGTGGAGGATAGCTCGGGCGAAAACTACCTCAGCAATTGGTCCGGTGATGACGACTTCACCACCTTTGCCGTCTACGTCCTCTCCGATGACCGTGACGAGGTACACTACATTGGTGGCGATATTGCAGGCAGTGCCGATATCCTCGACTTTAATAATGGAAAGTTGATGCTGAAGCCTTGGAGGACCTCTCCCGGGGAAAAGACCATTTATGCTTTCCTTAATCCCCCCGATCAGTATGTCACTTGGCTAGGTGAAAAACTCAGCAATAAGAGTGACTTCTTGGAGCGCATTGCGGAGCCTATTCCCTTCCAGGGGGAAAGCGGTATCACCTATACTACTCAGCCGGAGATGTATGCCTTCCGCCCTGATCCCAATATCGCCAGGAAAGTGCTCGCTCAGCCCCACAAAGAAGTGGCTCCGGTGCCTTCATTCAAAACGTATCCGGCCGAGTTGTATAAAAATGAAGATACGCCACTGAGCGTGTACCTTGATAATGTTAAGCCGGATGAAAAGGTACCTCCCTTTCTTAACTACCGTGACCATATGATGTGCTCCGGTCTTAGTAAAGAGAATACGGTAGAGGCCAATGTCACTGAGACACAGGTGACGAATTCGCGGACCAATCTCGTCACCATGAGTGTCCGCCGTGTATTAGCCCAGGCAGTGGTAACAGCAGACAACAGCATACTGAATACCGGGATAAAGGGCGACCCGGAGAAGTCGCAAATGAAGCTGAGAGGGCTCTACTATCAGGTGCTCAACTTTGAGCCTACCTTCTACCCCGTTGCCCAGACAACGGACGACAACTGGTACGGCAACAAAAATACCAAGACCCCTTCATCAGGCAATTTGAACCCCGATAACTTCATTAACTTCTCTACCTACGAGACGAAAACACGTAATTACCCCGACTTCTCAGCAAGCACTCTGATAAGTGATAACTACTTCAGATCGATGCTCTTCCCCAAGAAAGAAGAGATCATGAAGGAAAATAAGTTGATGATACCGGAGCTATTGCGCCGTCTGGAACTGGTCGAAGGAGGTTTTGAAGATTATATCGTTACAGATTTCACATATAATAAGCCGTATCCTACCACACTATGGGGTAGCTGCTACGTGACCGAGACCACCCACAAGTGGGGCGATAGTACCGATAGCGAATACCGCAAGGGCAATACCCCCTTCTTTGCCATCATTGCCGCCTTTGATATCGCAAGCCTTCCTTGGTCCAACGCCACCTCTGACGGCATCGCATCTGACATAGCCAAGAGACAGCTTCTTTATGACCAGACCGTCGCTCAGTGGAATGCAGAGATCGCACAAAAGAAGCAGCAGCTCAAGACTGTTCAAGAAACGCTGAAACCACTACAAGAGGAAGTGGAAAAGTTGGAGAATGAATGGGTAGTTCTCGTTACACCATACTTGAATAATCAAAAGCCTCGAATAGACAGACTTAATAGGATCTTAAAGTGTCGCGAACAGTACAAAAATGGCGAACTCGATAGCAAGAAGTTCGAGGGTCGTGTTGCAAGTGATCTAAATACGATATCCAGATATATTAGCAAAGACAAGACGAACGAGCAGAGAAAGAAGGCAGAAGCTAAATGGGCTGAACTAAGAGAGGCTGATAAAAAAGTCGATGCAAACGAGAACAAAAAGGAAGCCGGTAGAATCAACAAAGAGATTAAAGAGCTAGAAAAAAACGTCAAGGACACCTATAACAGGTTATTGGGGAAGAAGAGTTGGTTCAAAGATAACTACACTCAAAAGCTTTATGAGCTGGGCGCCAACCGTATCTACTACTCACTCGATGAGCAGAAGTTCTACCTCGACTACCACGTCATCCCGGTGCGGTATCGTGGCGGTGGGCACAACCTACAGATGAGTGATGCGTGGCTTACCCCACTAATAGAGAAAAGAAATCAAGCTATTCGTAAAGGCGCAACCGCCACCGATCTACCGGAGCCAACGCAGGAGTTGCTTGCTCTATTTAACGATGTACTGAATGGCACCAAGCAGGCGGAGACACTTACGCAGGAGCAGCAAAACGCAATGAACTACTACCTGTATGGCAGGGTCAAGCCGGAGCTGGCCAGATCTTTCGGAGCTGCTGATGAAAATCAAGCTCTAGACCTCCACCTCGGCTATGTCACATGGTACACTGCGACGAATAGGGATAAGGTGGTTAACTACGAGGTACTGATCAGAAAAAGGAAGGACAAATCTATAGAAGATGGACGTCTGCTGATGGTGTACTACGCTTGGGTGAACCCCAGTACCAAAAACAGGACCACCTGGTACTCAGCCCCCGTGTTGCGCAACAATATCTACCACGTACACATCACCGGCTTTGTGCGGATGGGGCTCTCGGGGATTCCTTTTGTGAAGACCCCCACTGACGCCCGCTACTCCTACCTCCATCACCTGGATCCGGACGAAAAAGTGCCGAGTAATGATGAGCACCTACCGGTAAAGGATACCTCCATGACCATCCAAGTGAACAACGTAGGGTGGGGCATACATAGCTACGAACATAAGTTCTAATAAACATTAGATATGACTAAGAGAATACTAAATACAGCACTGACCCTCCTTCCGCTCCTCTTGATGGGAGGGTGTCACTCATCGGTATATGAGCAACTAGATGGTTGTGCACGAGATCTGGAGGTCTCCCTCTACAGCCAGACAGAGTGTGCCACTCAACGCAGCTACCCGGCTGAGATCAAGTCCGTCCTCCTTGTCGCCTACAACGAAAAGGGGGAGGTAGTGGCCACCCAGACATACGAGGGTGCCCTCTCGGAACAGACCAAAGTAAAGATGAGGATCCCATCCTCTGAGTCGATCCGTGTGGCGGCATGGTCGGGGCTGGACAAGGATTGCTTTGAGGTGACCCCCATGGTACCGGCCAAGGAGCTATTTGCGAAGCTACGCACCGACATCAACCTCAAGGGGCGTGTCGTCTACCGTGGTGTGAGCCAGCAGGTGCCCCTGAAGCCCCTCAACCGTCTGGGCACTCCGGAGGTGACCCCCGTGGAGGTCAATATGACCGAACTGACCAACAGAGTCACGGTACACATCACCGGCCTGGAGGAGCCCGAGAAGGTTTCGCTCACCGTCTCTTCCGCCAATGACCGATACAGTGGCGATGGCAGGATGCTCACCACTGCACAGGACAACCCCTACAAGTACGTAGCGGAGATTGTCCGCAAGCCCAATACCTACGTTGGCCCTCCCGAGCCGGGCTGTGAGGCAGAGCATAATGGAGAGCTGATCGCCACCTTTACCACCCTAGGCCTGGAGAGCGGTCACAATAGCTTTGTCACCATCTCCAAGGAGGGTGCGCAGCAACCCCTCCAACAAAACCTCATCGCCCTCATCCTCTCGGCTGCTCGCAAGGGTGCGGACATCAATATGCGATGCGACCGCGACTTCACAGTCGACCTGAAGGTGAAGCGTTGCCCCAACTGCGACGAGGGCTACCAGGTGGCTTGGATCAAGGTCAACAACTGGCTGGTGCATAGCGTGGACACTGACCTAAATCTACTCTGATACTCAATGAGCGCAGAGAGATTGTCGTACCCAAGGGATAACGAGGATCTGACCAAAAGGTCCTACGTGCGACACCCTCTGTGGCAATACTATAGGGCAAGCCTTTGGTTTTGCCTCCTCTCTCTCCTCTCCGTGGGATGTAGAGACCGTCTATACAGCGACCCCTATCCTGACCCCGGTCAGGGTAAGGTCGCTGTCGTTTTTGAGCACCCCCACCTTGCCCTGCCGGAGGGTACCGAGCGGTACTTTGGTGGGCTCTCCTCCTTGCGTTTGGTGGCGGTCGACCTCCGAGGCAAGGTGGTCTACAATCGTCTCCTCCGCTACGAGGGCGCAGACCGAGAGCTACACCCCGACCGTCTCACTTGTACCGACCCGGTCATTTTCGATGAGGGAACGTATGAGTTTTTCTTCATCGCCAATGAACGATACATAGGACTTGACACGCATGCGCTGTCGCAGATCTCCGGCAAGCGTGCCCTCCTACGACTGACCCACCTTCTCTCCCCGACGCGCCAGTCGGACCGGCCTCTCCGTATCCCCTTGGTGGGGCGTCTCCTGCGACAACTACCCCGAGCGAGGGAGTCGCACAAGCTCATCCTCATCACCCCCGAGCTTATCCCCACCACCTCCCTGCTGGAGATCCACACCCTGCCAAGTGATGATGGAGAGACCCCCTGGGTGCGATCCGTGGAGATTGCCTACCCCGTCGATCGACTTGAGGCCGGCCTTTTTGGCTACCCCTACTCAAGGGAGGCAGACCGTCGGCGAGAGCTACACTACTACCCCCTCACACCCCTTGACAAATTGGGGCAACTCTACTGCGTCGGACTGCCCGAGGTGAGGAGCTATGCTCCGGAGAATAGTCGCTGGACCGGTCCGGAGGGCAGTGGCATCGTCCACCTACGCATACAGCTTGTCACGGGTGAGACCAAGTATCTCCCCCTGATGATCGTGCCACCTAACCGCCAGCCAAGCAGCTATGCCGACTACCTCCGTCTGGCAGGTGAGAAGGCCCCCCTCGGTCCCGGTGGGCTGGTGGAGCGTTTTAGCATCCCGCGCGGCAGACTCTACAGGTACGAATTGACCAAAGACGCCACCCTGAGAGCCATCGTTACCGAAAAGTGACCCCCAGAGAGGGGTCGGTAGCCCCAGACCGCCTGACCGAATTTACCGACCCTTTTTGCGACCTCTAGCGGGGTCGTAGTGTGGCTGGTGGCTACCTTTTTCCGGGGGACATCGTCGGGGCCTTGCCCCTCCTCGACCACCCGGCTCTGAAAGCGCGACCCCTTGCGGGGTCGACATACCCGGACTGTCTACTCGGCTTTTGCCGACCCCTTTTGCCGATCTGTTTTGCGACCCCTGGCGGGGTCGTGAGGTGGCGAGTGATCCTCGTTTCCGGGGGTCATCGTCGGGGCTTTCGCCCCTCCTCGACCGCCCAGCTATGAAAGAGCGACCCCTTGCGGGGTCGGCAGATCCGGACATCTGCCCCATCACTTGGACAAACCAAGGGTCGCAAAACAGGTCAGCCGGTTTGGGTCGGTAGCACCCCGCCAGGGGTGCCTCCTTCATAGCCCGGGTGTCGAGGGGCGGAGCCCCGAAGACCCCGGGTCTGCAAGCTCCGAAATAAAAAACGACCCCGCCAGGGGTCGCAAAGCAGGTCGGCAAAAGGGGTCGCCAAAAACGGGATTGTTTTTTCCCTACTATCCGTCTAAGCGATTTCTTCTATCCGTGAAAAGGTTCGCTTCTATCCGTGAAAAAGATTGCTTCTATCCGTGAAACTCAAGGGTCTTTGTAACTATCTGACTATCAGAACCACCAAAGGTAGCCTTTTTTGATCCGAAAAATCACCCCTTTTGCCGACCCCTTTTGCCGATCTGTTTTGCGACCCCTGGCGGGGTCGTGAGGTGGCGGGTGACCGTCTTTTCCCGGGGGTCATTGTCGGGGCTTTCGCCCCTCCTCAACCACCCGGCTATGAAAGCGCGACCCCTTGCGGGGTCGACATACCCGGACTGTCTACTCGGCTTTTGCCGATCTCTTTTGTCGATCTGTTTTGCGACCCCTTGCGGGGTCGTGAGGTGGTGGGGGTGACTGCTTTTTCCAGGGGTCATCGTCGGGGCTTTCGCCCCTCCTCGACCACCCGGCTATGAAAGAGCGACCCCTTTCGGGGTCGGCATACCCGGACATCTGCCCCGTCACTTGGACAAACTAAGGGTCGCAAGGTGGGTCGGCAAAATTGGGTCGCAAAATCAATCGCCAATATCGCCTTGGCAAAAACAGGTCAGCGAAGTTGGGTCGTCAGCACCCCGCTAGGGGTGCCTCTTTCATAGCCCGGGTGTCGAGGGGCAAAGCCCCGAAGACCCCGGGACCGCAAGCCCCGCCCCCTTCCCTACGACCCCGCCAGGGGTCGCAAGGCAGATCGGCCAAATTTTTGGGGGAGACAAGGCTTATTTTGGCACCTGAATATTGCGATGGCAGCCTCCCACAAAAAAACATAGTTGCTTTTCTTCTTCTTCTGACAAGCTACCGTTTGGTCATCATTGCGGGTGAATCTTTTGTCTAGATTATATTGAGTATCTTTGTGGTAGGATATTTTATTACACATTTATTATCTCATAACAAATAGCATGAACTTCCTGAAGACATCTACCCTCGTCCTCAGCCTTATGGTTGTGGCACTGACGGGCTGTGCTCAGCATGCCGCTGAGCCGAAGCCGTACAACGAAGGCATCAACGTGGTGCCCCAGCCGGTCGAGCTCCAACAGACCCAAGAGGGCAAGCTCTCCCTTACCAAAAAGACGGTCATCGTCGGTGCCGGTGAGGAACTGCAGAGTATTGCTCGCTTTTTTGCCAACAAACTCAATACCTCTACCGGTCTCGGTATCTCTGTGGCTGAGCAGGCTGAGCCCTCCAAGGAGGTCATTTCGCTGACCCTCGTGGGTACGGACGTGGTGCCACAGGAGGAGGGGTATACTCTGGATGTGACTCCTGATCGTGGGGTGCAGATCCAGGCGAGCACACCCCGAGGTGCTTTTTGGGCGATGCAGACCCTCATGCAGCTCTTGCCTGCAGAGGTGGAGAGCCCCAAGGTGGTGCCCGGTATGGACTGGAGTCTCCCCTTTGTCTCGATCAAGGACTACCCAAGGTTTGCCTATCGTGGACAGCATATCGATGTGGGTCGTCACTTCATGGATGTGAATGAGATCAAAAAGACCATCGACCTGCTCTCTATGCTGAAGATCAATAAGCTCCACTTTCACCTCGTGGAGGATCAGGGCTGGAGAATCGAGATCAAGAAGTACCCCAAGCTGACCGCAGAGGGTGCCACTCGTGTCGAGGGTGATGGCTCTACGTATGGCCCCTACTTCTACACGCAAGAGGAGATCAAGGACATTGTGGCGTATGCCGATGAGCGCTATGTAGAGGTGATCCCAGAGATCGAGCTGCCCGGCCACTCCGATGCCGCTGTCACCGCCTATCCCGAGCTGGGTTGCCACGGTGCTGAGTACCCCTATGAGGTGCGCAATATATGGGGAATCTCTACCGAGATTTACTGCGCCGGCAATGATGAGGTCTTTACGTTCCTGAAGGATGTGATCGATGAGGTCCTGCCGCTATTTCACACTGACTACTTCCACATCGGAGGTGATGAGGCGTGGAAGGCGAACTGGAAGGCCTGTCCTAAGTGCCAAAAGCGCATGAAGGACAACAACCTCAAGAGTGAGGAAGAGCTCCAGAGCTGGTTCATCCACCAGATCGAGGAGTACCTAGTATCCAAGGGCAAAAAGATGATTGGCTGGGAGGAGATCCTACAAGGTGGTCTGGCTCCATCAGCTATCGTGATGTCTTGGACCGGAGAGGATGGCGGTATCAAGTCTGCCAATATGGGTCACGATGTGATCATGACCCCCTCCTGGCGAGGAATGTACCTCGATCACTACCAAGGTGACCCCAATGTGGAGCCACTGGCTATCGGAGGCTATGCCCCTCTGAGCAAGGTCTATGCCTACGACCCGATCCCCGAGGCAATTGATGCCGACAAGCGTCACCATGTACTGGGTGTGCAGGTCAACCTGTGGTCCGAGTACTTCTACACAGCAGAGCAGTACGAGTATATGTCTCAGCCACGTGTGGCCGCACTCTCCGAGATCGCATGGACCCCGCTGGAGCGCAAGGACTATGACGACTTTTTGCGTAGGCTCAACAACCTCCGCGTCCGCTACGACCTACACGACTACATCTACTATATCCCTCAACCTGAGCAGGGAGACAACAAGAGTATCGACCATGTGGCGTTTGTAGGGGATTCTGTAGTGATCCCATTCAGCACGGTTGATCCGGTCTACAAGATCATCTATACCACCGATGGCAGTGAACCAACCCTCAAGGCGGCCAACGAATACAGCGAGCCCCTTGTTTTCAAGGAGGATGCGACCCTGAAGATTCGCTCCGTACTGATCAGTGGCAAGATGAGTCCTGTACGTGAGATCAAGGTCCTCAAGCAGGAGTATGCTCCTGCTGTGGCAGAGGAGAGTGACGAGCTGGAGAGTGGTGTCAAGGTCTTGAGAGCGGATCGCAAATTCGCAGACTCTGATGAGCTGTTGGCTACTCCCGAGACTGACTTCATGGTCTCCAAGGTGTCCGGTGGATCTGATCTCCAAAACTCCGCAATCGCCGCTACCAAGCCCCCTATGTATGTCAAGCAAACTCAGGATCACCTGATGGACAACATCCTGTGGTCCGGCCTGATCTACAGTGGCTATATCAATATCCCGGAGGATGGTGTCTACCGCTTTAGCACCACCAACAATCGCCTCTGGATCGATGATCAACTGCTGATCGACAATGAGGGCGCGATCAAGAAATGGCCTACCCGCCAAGACAAGACTATTGCACTCGCCAAGGGCCTTCACAAGATACAGTGGACCTATATCGTAGAGGTGCACGAGGGCTGGCCAAGTGCCTGGAGTGATGTCCGCATACAGTGGGCACGCTTTGACAAGGGTGAGGGCCTCTCCTATGTCCCCGACAGTGCTTTCTTTACGCAGAAGTAACCGGTGTAGATACTAGGCGACTGCTCGCCTAGGCACAAAATATTGAGCACCTCCGAGGAAGACAAGGTCTCCCTCGGGGGTGCTTGCTTTTACCGGATCCGGGCTGAGATCGTCGGGGGGCACCCGTGTTGAGAGGAAAGTTGGTGGAGAAGAAAAAATTGCGTACCTTTGCACCACGTTAGGCGTAAGTAATGATGCCAAACGATACGCTCGGGGTGTAGCGCAGTCCGGTTAGCGCACCTGCTTTGGGAGCAGGGGGTCCCAGGTTCGAATCCTGGTACCCCGACGAAGATGACAAATGGCTGACGATAGCAGAGCTTATAGAGGTGCTATCACAGCCATTTGTCTTTTATTTGCCGGTCTGCATGGGGGTGTGGAGGGGCTCCTTGGTGAAATGGAGAGTGGTGTTTGGTTGGGACGACTATTTTTTGTACCTTTGCGGTGCATTTCCCGAGATGGGATGAATCGCGACTGTGGCGTAATTGGTAGCCGCGCTAGACTTAGGATCTAGTGGTTAATAGCCGTAAGGGTTCGAGTCCCTTCAGTCGCACACACGTTTTGTGTTCATAGATTGTAAGTTTTTGGTTTTTGGCGCTCTAAGTCTCAGATTAGTTGACTTAGGGCGTATTTTTTTGTGCCAATCGCAAGGCTTTTTCCCTGCTGCAAGGGCACCTACTTTTGGAGCTGAGTGCTAAAAGCTCAGGCAGGAGTGGCGATCGTTTGGTCATCACTCCTGCCCGGTCTTTATTCGTCGGATAGGGAAAGTCCCTTATAGGCCAAAGTAGGATCGTATGCGGTCCACCAAGGTCAATTCCTCCCAGGTGAATAGATCAACATTCAGCGTGATCGGATCAATGTATCTATCGGAGAAGTGCTTTTGTAGCGTCCTTGGGGTGCGTCCCATGTGACCGTAGGCTGAGGTCTCTTGGTAGATAGGGTTTTTCAGTCTGAGGGAGCTGATGATGTTGTAGGGAGTGAGGCTGTAGATCTCGGATATGGCCTTGGCGATTTCGCTATCGCTGAGGGGGATATTGCTTCGTCCGTAGGTGTTGACGAATACACTTACAGGCTCGGCAACACCGATGGCGTAGGCCACCTGGATCAAGAGCTCATCGGCCACGCCTGCTGCTACCATATTTTTGGCGACATAGCGTGCGGCGTATGCGGCGGATCGATCTACTTTGCTCGGATCCTTGCCACTGAATGCCCCGCCACCGTGGCTAGCACGTCCTCCGTAGGTGTCGACGATGATTTTGCGACCGGTTAGACCAGTGTCGCCGGCTGGCCCGCCGATCACAAATTTCCCAGTGGGGTTGGTCAGCAACATCGGAGTTGTATCAAAAAGGGCTTGTACCTCCGGCGAGTATTTTTCGATTGCTCTTGGTAGGACAATCTCTTGGAGGTCTCGGTGTATTTTTTCTTGCATCATCCGATCTGCTTCGTCCTGTGAGCGTCCATTGGTTGGTCGGACAAAGTCGTCGTGCTGTACGCTCAGCACGATGGTGTGTACCCGCTTTGGGGTCCGGTCTGCATTGTACTCCAGGGTCACTTGGCTCTTGGCATCCGGTCGGAGGTAGGGCATCAGCTCCGGCTCCTCTTTCCGGATCTGGGAGATGACTTGGAGTAGTGTGTGCGACAGCTCTACGGGCAGTGGCATGTAGTTGTCGCTCTCTGCTGTGGCGTAACCAAACATCATGCCTTGGTCTCCGGCACCTTGTTCGCGTGCCTCTTTGCGCACCACACCGCGATTGATATCCGGGCTTTGCTCGTGGATGGCGGACAGGACACCGCACGACTGTGCGTCAAATAAGTATTCACTTTTGTTGTAGCCGATGTCCTGGATCACCTGTCGTGCCACGTCCGGTATGTCCACGTATGCCGTGGAGTTTACTTCACCTGCCACGACCACTTGTCCGGTGGTTACGAGTGTCTCACAGGCTACTTTTGCCTCCGGGTCTTGTGCCAAAAAGTGATCTAGGATCGCATCTGATATCTGATCAGCCACCTTGTCCGGATGCCCATCGCTTACGGACTCAGAGGTAAAGAGATAGCTCTTGTCGTAGGTATTCATGGTTCAAAAAAAATGGTTTGTACCACCTTGGCTCGACGTCATGAGTGTGCAAAAAAAACACCACTCATAGGACGCAATACGTGCCTTGAGCAGTGACTGTCGAATGTTGAATCAAATGTAGCCTCCTTGTTTCCCCTATCCGCCAAGCGATGTGTGGATCTGAGTGGGGAGGCGCAGTTTTAGCATTCTTTTTTGTCGTGGTTGCAAGCGGGCACAAATCTATCCACGTCACCTCGGTGGGAGGTTGGTTTGTATGTTACTGCAAAGGTACCTATATTTCTTTGGCTTGCAAAACGTGTCTCTTTTTTATACGGCCCACAGTAGTTGCCACGATCCGCATAATGGGTCTTTTTTTCCCCCTATACTCCACAAAAAAAGCTCACCGGATAGTGAGCTTTTTTTGTGTATACGGGTGACGAAGATCATGCACCGTGAAAGAGATACTCTTGCTCCGTGTCGATTGTCAGTTGTGTAAAAAGGTCCTCGATGAGTTGGTCGGTCACCTCGAGTGCATGGTGGAGCACATCGTCCGAAAACTCCTGCAACACTCGATCGGTGGCGAAGTGTTGGTCGTCGCAGAGTTGTAGGTAGAGTCGTTCCATCTCCCTTTGCCGTTGGTCGATTTCCGCTTCCAGTTTTGCGTAGCGCTTTTGGATGATCGGGGCATACTTGTTGTAGTTGATCATGCCGAGTGCCTGCACCTTCCTAAACTTCCAGTATGCCGAGTCGTTTGCCGAGTGGCTGCCACCCTTTTGGTAGGCTTCGGGCACGCTTTTGATTCCCTGATACATGGGCAAAAAGACACCTAGTGCGGCCATCCCAAAGCAGAAATAGTTCACGCAACCGATAGCCATCGGTAGCTCGGGGCGTACATTGAGGATGTGAGTCTGTGTGGTACGAAATATGGATACCGGTCGATAGGGCTCGTGTGGATTGCTGTGGAGATAGGGGTCGTGCTCCGTGCCGTTGTAGTGAAAGCGAAAGAGACGACGCATCATAGGGAGATCGATCTTTGCTTCGGCTTGGGCAAATACGGGGAAGTCATTTTTGGTGACTACTTGCTTGGTATGGGGGTTGAGGATTCCCTGCAAGCCCCATACACGTGGGTAGTTGTAGGTAGTGTCCAGCTTTTCGTCACGGATGTATGCCTTGTGAAAGTCAAAGTCACCCGTCGTCGGATCCCATAGTCCGTGTTGCTTGGCAAAGTCCATTAGGTCTTCCGAGGCCAGGTAGTTCTCCTTGTCCTTGGGGTCGTACTGCCGGTATCGGCTTTGGTTGCCCGTGACGAAGTAGCTGTCCTCCGGCAGTCGGCAGGCGAGCCAGCGGTGTCCGGAGGCCGTCTCCAGATACCACACCTCATCCTCATCCACAAATCCTACGCCAAATCCCTCGGACACCCCATACTCACCGATCAGTTGTCCCAGACGCTCCACCCCCTCACGTGCAGAGGAGATAAAGGGCAGGACGATGTTGAAGACACTGTTTTCGGCGATACGGTCGGGCTCCATCGGGTCTGCTTGGAGTGCTTGTGCGTTACTGAATATACTCTCTGTGGCACTCATTCCCACCCCTTGGGTATTAAATCCTGCGCTACCCCATGTGCCGGGCATGCTGTGTGGTGCCAGGGCAAAGTAGCCATGTGCCTGCTCGGGCAGAGGACAGCCAAAGTGGCTGTCGATGGCTCGGAAAGTATTGCCGGGAAAGGTGCCGGCTCGGTGGATCTCTATGTTTTTGGCCTCGAGCGATGTCCAGTCTTCCGACCGTGCGACGAAGCGGGAGCCATCGGCACTCATCTCGCTACCGACGAGTATGGTGGTGCACTCAGAGTTGGGACGTGTGGGGAGTTGTTTTTTCTGTGTCATGATTGATACCTGTTGCTTTATGGAGACCTCTTGAGAAAGGTCTCTCTTTGTGGATAAGCATTACTTTTTCTGACCCAAGGTACCCAAAAAGTACCAAAAGGGGAATAGATAAAAGTAGGTATTTTTGGAAAAAAACGGGCCTAGGTCAGCGGTTGGACGAGTGCCGGTGTCTGTGTCCTGTGGATGAGGGGGTAGAGCATCCAGCCGGCAGGAGGGGAGAGTAGGGTATTGCCATACGAGTCCGTATGGGTAGGGTAGTCGGGGTTAGCCGGGGGCAAGGACTCCAAGTACCCTTTGGCCACCTGGCCCGGGCAGAGGAGCGGGAGGGCAGAGCCGACCGGCTCGTGGGTGTAGATGGGGGTCTCTGCCGGCCCAAACCCCACTCCGGCATAGTAGCCCTTTAGTGCCACAGAGGAGGGGATGAGTGTCAGTCCACAGTACCCCATTTGGCGCAGTTGGTCGGCCTCGTACCTGAGTAGTCCCCCCATGATCCCCTCGCCTCGCCTACTCTCCAGCGTGCAGACGCAGTAGAGGTAGGCATATAGGTCCTCAGAGCTGATCTCCAAGTAGTCTGCCACAAGGAGGTAGGCCAGCAGGGTACTTCCCTCCTCGTCCAAGCAAAGGCGCATGGCCTCTGGTGCTTGAGCCCCCCAGTGGTCGACTTGGAGCTCGTAGTAGGCCAGGTACTCGGCCCCAAAGGCTTGAGACAAAAGCGAGAGCAATGGCCTGCGCCACTCCTCGCTGTAGGGGATACTAGTCATTGTACGACAGGACCACCGTATGCTTGGTCAGGATCTCCACCGGCTTGTACGACAGCTTGGCTTGGCGCAGACCATCGATCCCCAGATCCTCCTCGCGGTTGACGTAGCGATACTGCTCCGGTATCCGGCGGGCAAACTCCCGATTGATCATCGCAAAGGCCCCATCGTAGTCCACATCTGCCTTCTCGATACAGACATCGTAGGTGTCGGCATTGATCTCCATACCTAGCGAAAAAGCAATCACCTCTCCATCCACACGTAGGCACCCCCCCATCATCCCGATACGGTCGTACTCCGACAATGCCCGATAGACCATCCGCTTCTCGTCCACCACATCCTGACCTTGCTCACTTTGTCCGAACCAGACCTTCTCCAAGCTCAGGCACTCCTCCACATTGCTACTGTCGATCTCCTCGTATTGCCAAGAAGGGTAGGCCCGCTCAAACTTATTGACATGATTGCGCTTGCTCTGCAGTTTTTTGCCCGAGAGGGTGCAGAGTTTTTCCCGAAGGTAGATGTAGTCGGAGTAGTCGCGCGATGATAGGACATGCAGTTGGTCCGGGTAGGTATGGTGCAGGAGCTCCAAGCCATCATCCACCACCCCCATGATCGTGAGCGAGTGCCCATACGACTTTTGCATATCTTCGTCCATATCCTGCAGAGTCGCCATCAGATCCCCCCCACCGATCGGCATCAGGTAAGCAGTGCGCGCCGCCTCAGGGCTCCTAAAGCGGACAATCATCATCCCTCTGTGGTAGGCGATCTCCGTACAGTAGTAGGGGCTCCAATTGTATAGGTTGGCAAAAGAATAGTCACAGTTGCGATAAGGGTTGATAGCCGCATACTGCTTGATGCGTTCCCGGTCATCCGGAGACACGGGGTGAAAGTCTATGGGGTGCGTCAACATCGGGTCAAAATCATGCGATAGGCCGTCATTCTTGCGATCAGCCTATTGATAGTCGTAGTGTTTCTTGCACAAAGGTACCAAATTCGCCCCTTACCCTCCTTTTCCCCTGCAATGTGTTCTTATTGTTTCTTGATAAATGCCTCGTAGCTTTCGTAGCCATCCGATTGGAAACTGAGGGAGTACACTGGAGTATTGCTATCGGTCTTTCCCCCATCCAAAGACAAGCGACGTATCATCACACTGTCTATACCATATTTATTGAGCATCTCCATCGTCACAAGCTCACCCTCTTTTAAGCAGAGCATATCGCGGAGCAACCACTTACCCAAGTCTTGGTTAGGATTTGACATGAGTGCCTTATCGTTTTGTTGACAAACTTTGGCACTTAGAGTCTGTCCCGTAGGTAGTTTTAGCAAAAATGGGGTCTGTCTATTAGGAAAAAAATTGGGGTAAGCATAGTGTACAGCTATTGGAATAGGAATATATACCTCATTTGGATCACGAGGTCTCCCCTTGGCATTCCATTGGTTCAATCCACTTCTGGGGGGTACATACTTACTATCCCCCTTTTGAGAGTAGAGAGGTAGGATTACGTAGTCAATCCCTCGCCTCTGTGGCCTGTCTACTTGGGCATCCCTATTCTTAGTTTCATCGGTCTCAAGCAATAATTGTTCTAGCAAGGCAAAAGGATCCTCCAAAATATCAACAGACAGGGTGACACAATCTTCGGGAATAACAAACTTCATCATTAGTACCGACTTACTGCTGTTGAACGAATACTCATTCAGTCCGTCTGAGAAGGTCAGACCGCTACGTGTACTCCTCACAGCCCCTATCTCGTCTATAAGAATAGGATCATACGGACAGTTGAATAATTCTAGTCTTCCGTCATGGCGTCCGACAATATGATAGATACTTTCGGTGAGATTATAGTTGCGTTTGGAAAAACTGATCCGATCGTTTCGAAACTCCGCTAATTTTTTTGCAAGGGTTACTCCACTACACTTGTCAAGCTCTCGTTTTAGCTTGTTAAACTCCGCTATCTTTTCTATCTTATACTTTCCGTTGAGAATGAAAGTCTTGATGCCTATCCCGATGTCGCCTATCCTTGCATCATAGGCAGTACAAAGGCGTGCATCATTGATAGCTTGGTAGTACTTGCAGAATAAGTTTTCCACAAGTCGGTAATCTATATAGGGAGTTGAACTGAGAGAGAAAAGTCTGGAGAGTTTGCTTACAACCGTAAGCATTTGGAGGTACTTGCTGTTCTCCCTCCACTTCTGGATGAAGTCTCCTTCAAAAGAGATGCTATTGATTGACATATCCTAGTCACTAAAGGAACAACCACTGAGTTACCGGCCTGTTTGTACTTAGCCGCCATTGATAGATCATTAGGAAATTGGAATTCGTGAGGAAAACCCTGAAAATTGAGGCACTCCTTGGGAGATAGCTTGCGAATGCCCTTGTCCGTCAGCATAAGGGGAACATTATGGCCCCCTGTTCCCATATTTGCAGTAAGTGTGGGGCAAACATTTTTCTTGTTCTCCCTTACATATTTGCGACGCCACTGATACAGTGTGTTCCTAGATGTGATATCATCTTTCAACACCTCATAGTGCTTCATCCTCTCTGCTGTATAGTAGAGGTTGTCTGTCGCTGTTCCCTCATCAATACAGTCGTGTATGGTAGATACTAGTTCGATCTTATCAGGGAAAGCGAAGTCGGCATGATTGGGTAACTGAGAGGGGTCTATAGCCACTATGAATATGCGCTCTCTATTCTGAGGCACATTGGCATACTCCATGGCATTGAGTACCTTTGAATATACAGTATAGCCCAATTCATTTAGTGTCCTCCGTATTATATCAAAGGTTCTGCCTTTGTCATGCGATTGGAGGTTTTTTACATTTTCCAAAAGTAGGACTTTGGGCTTGTGGACTTTTGCAATCTCTGCCACATCAAAAAACAAGGTCCCACGAGTGTCATCAAACCCCCTTTGATATCCAGCAACAGAAAAGGCTTGGCATGGAAAACCAGCACATAGTACATCAAAGTGCTTCGGAATACTTGCTTTGGTAGTCTCCTTAGTGATGTCTCCATGAGGTAAATCTCCAAAGTTGTGGTAATAGGTCCTCCTCGCATCATTGTCCCACTCGCTGGAAAACACACAACGACCACCGACAGTCTCCATGGCTAATCTAAAGCCTCCAATGCCAGCAAATAAATCAATGAATGTAAAGTGGGTATCCGCCCTTGGTGAAAACATGTGTTATTAAACTAGAGACAAGCAAACACTTCCTTTTATCCACAAAAGTAGATATAAAAATTGACTTTTGAACACCAAGATATGCCCTCCACAGAGGAAAGGGGGAAAAATTATTCGTATCAGAGCAAACAAGAAGAGGGGCACAGATAGTACTTTTCTCCGTGTCCTTTGCTTGTATGTTTGGCCTAACTTATTGCCGTTCATCGCAAATGCCTAGGCGATTTTGAGGTCAAAAAAAACACTTTTTGGGAGGTGTTGATAATCAGATACTTATGTGGACCCTTGAGTTTCACGGATAGAAGCGATCTTTTTCACGGATAGAAGGGATTGCTTAGACGGATAGAAGGAAAATAGGTGGTCCGTATCGGGAGCAAAAAAGGAGTGGAGCACCATCGGTACTCCACTCCTTTTTGCTTCGTGTGGATGTGTAGTCTGACTTATTGCAGTTTGTCGCAGATGAAGAGGGTGACCGTGGCGTTGCTCTTGGTCCCATAGCTCAGCTTGATCCATACGTTTGTCCCATCATTTTTGAGAACTTCGAGTGAGCGAACGGGGTACTGTTGCATCATGGACTCTTTGTTCCAAACACCGAGGACTGTGATCCGTACATTTTGTTTGACTCCCACCGTCCGGTCGGTGAATCCAAAAAGGCTCACCTGGATCTTTGGTCTGGAAAATATGCGGAAGCCAAACTGTGTTGAAGACTTCAGGAAGCTAGCTCTGCTAAGGTCAAGTGGTCGCTCGCCTTGGTAGAAGTAGCGCACTGTGTTGTCTGCCAGGAAGTCGGCGTATTCGCCACCGGCTGAGGCACCCGGCTGTACGGTCACGTTGATCGCTAGCTCTTGATTCTTGCTGTCCGTCAGGATGATATTGGCGACGTGCTGGTTGTCATCCGGTGTGGCGCTGATGCGGATCTTGTCTCCTACAAGGGTCGCTGTGACGCTTGGGTCACTGGATGTTACTCTGTAGCCACCTGCTCCGGAGAGGATGGTTACCTCCTCCTCTACTTTGGTTCCTTTTTGACCGGACAGGGTCACTCGGCTCTTGGAGACTTTCAGCTCGGAGCGGACCACCTCTTTGGCACGCTTGACGTTGACGTAGATTCGGCTGTTTTGGTCGTAGCGGTCTTCTACGGTGACGATGGCGGTGTAGTCTTGTGCTCCGGACTTGGCCACTATGGAGATGGTGTTGCCGGTCAGAGTGGCAGTCACTTTGTCGGGTGTGTCGGACTCGACAGTGTAGCCTCCGCCTCCGCTGAGGATCTTCACTGTCTTCGTGATCTCTTCGCCTTCGTTCTCGCCTTGAATGTTGAGGTTTTGTTCACTGATCTCCAGTGGCTTCAAGAACCCTTCGACGGTGATGTTGACGATCATCTTTTGGTCATTGGCATCGGTGACAATGATGTTGGCATCGTACCTCTGAGGGATGGTCGTGGCGGTTACCTGGATATCTCCCTCTACCTCCTTGACTTGTATGGTCTCTCTGGAGGAGACGAAGGTAAATGGTCCTTTCCCGGAGTTGACCTTGATAGTCTCCTTGATGGTCTCCGGCTCATCCTTTGTCGGGGTGAAGGTGAGGGAGGTTTTTGCCAGCTCGAGAGACTCAGGCATGGCGCTGAGGTCTTTGTCGACGATATACCCGTAGTTGATCTTTCCGGTGCTGTCCGTGTATTTGTAGACGATGTATGCTGTGGTGCCGTCTGCCTTTAGGATCTCCAGGTCAACATCGGTCTCGATATTTCGTCCGGATCTGGTCCTTAGGACGAGCTTACCTTTTGTCTTGGTACCTGTGGTGTGGTCTCCTGAGAAGGAGAGGGTGTAGGCATCGCCCCACTGGTTGCCACCGTAGAGGTAGCTGTTGCGACCGTGTTTGTTGTTGTTGCCCCAAAAGTTGATTTGCTCTCCATTGTAGGAGTAGTAGCGTGGGGTCTGCTTGAGGATCTCCTCTACGACATCCGGTGTGAAGGGGTTGTCGGTAATTTCGCCCTTGACTTTGAGGACTGTGACTTTGTCGGACTGGTCCTTGACGGTGATGTTGGCCGTAAAGTCGGCTTGGTCGTAGTTGAGACTCAGGATGACCTTTTTCCCGGTTGGGTCCATCGCCACGATCACTCGATCGTTGTCGCTTTCGCAGCTGTATCCTCCGTTGCCATCGAGGACCTCTACCTCGATACGCTTTTTGGACTTGGGTAGGCCGGGTAGGTTGAGCTCGTGAGTGCTGAGCTTGATCTCATCGACGCGGTAGACGGTGACCGGGACCTTGATGTACTTCCCGCTCTTGTCGGAGAGGATGACGTCGGTGCGTCCGAGGCGTAGTCCCTCCAGCATTATCTTCCTGTTGACACGTTGAGGTTGCCTCGCAGCTCGAGTCGAGCTCCCTCCCTCCGGCATTGTCTTCTTGTCGACTAGCTTGACACGGACTACTGTGGTGTCCACTGCAAAGGCGCTGTACTCGCCTGCTCCTTTGGCAATGTTGAGCTCCTGGATGGAGCTCTCGCCAATCTTGACGGAGATTAGCTTTTCGGTGGTAGCCAGGTCGGAGGGCTTCCACTCGTTTATTTCCGGTTCGGATGGGGTGTTGCCGGTACTACCGGACTTGCCACAGGCTACGGTGAGTAGGGCTATTGTGGCGACTATCCCGATCCGAGTCATTATGCTATTTGTTGGTTTCATTTTGGTATGTGTGCTAGGGTTACCAGTCTTTTTTGTACCTCGTGCCGTCGTAGACCAATTCGTCGTTGAAGAGGTAGCGTGCGATGTCTCGCATGGCCATGATTTGTCGTCCGGCATTGTGTCTATTGGGGTCCATCGCAAAGATCATGTGTGCGCCACAGCCTTTTTGGAGGATCTGCCTGAGCTCTCCGGAGGAGGCGTAGTATCCGCGGTTGAACTCCTGCGAGTAGAGTCCCCATCCTTTTCGAGACAGTCCGGGATAATAGCCGTCCAAGTCTGCCCCTCTATTGTAATCGTGGAGTGCGTAGTCGATGTACTCACCGGGTTGCTTGCCGTCGATGCTGATGAGCGGTGCCATACGCCCATAGACGTAGGCGACGACCATCTTTTGGGGCATTGCTTGCTTGAGCTCGTAGCAGAGTCGAGAAGCGGCTGCACTGGATGGGTAGACAAAGCCCGGGGTATTGGTGGCGGCACCGTAGTTGGAGTACTCGTCGTCGAGGAAGACTCCGTCCAGGCTGTAGGCGTCGCAGAGTGCGCTCACCTCTTGTGCAAAGTCTCTGGCCGCTTCGTTACCGAGGTTGGCCACACCGGCGCGGTCGTGGTTTCCGAGGATGCCGAGGATCACCTTGATCCCTCTGTCCTGAAGGGGCTTGAGGTACTTCTCTCTGTGATCGAGCAGTGCTTGTACGTTTTCGTTGTTGTAGACGTAGGCTCTTCCGGTGGCTTCGTTGTAGTTGATATTTGCCGAGAATAGGATGACCGCATCGATCAGTTGCTTGCCACAGTTTTTGAGCGTGAATGGGAGGTTGTTGAGGGGGTTGGTGTCATTGACCTCCATGCAGCTGAAGATCTTGACCCCGGTGGGCTTATTTGTCCCCGGATAGCCCGACAGGTCTCTCACAAAGACGGGGATAAACTGTGTCTGCCCCTTTTGCTCCTTGTAGGTCAGTGGCACGACATAGATTGTCTCGACGAGCAATCCCTCGACATGTGTGAGGCTGACGTGGTGTGACAGCTCGGCCTCGGTGGCCCGAGTACCCTCCGATGCGAGGATGGTCACCCCCTCAGAGGGAAATGCGGCGTAGTCGGTCCCGTGCTTTTGGTTGTAGTCGCTCAGTGCTTGTGCGTCATAGGTGAGGGAGCCAAGTGTGGCGGTCGTACCCTGTTGAGTGGTCTTGAATGTGAGGGTCAGCTCACTTTTTTGGCTGAGCTCAAGTGGTGTCTCCGGGCGATTGCCTCGGAAGGGCTCTGGGCTATAGGTGGGTAGCTTTTCCAGGTCGGATGAGGTCGGTACTTGGTACCTGCTCTCATCGATAGCCGGCAGGTTGATCTCCTCTCTGGCGCAACCGGTGGTAAGTGCCAGAGGAATAAGTGCCAGTAGGGATAGCGTATAGTATAGGTTGTGTTTCATGACTTGTTGTGGATTACTTGGTGGGTAGCTCAACTGCTTTCCAGACAATCGGATTCATCGCCTGTAGGTCATTGCCATTGGCGGTGTGGTCCTTGACAATTTTGCCCTCTGCCTCATCAAACTTCCAATAAGCTATGAGGCCGTCTGCGTCGGGAGCGACGGAGTAGAAGTGGTTTTTGGCATTGATCTCCTCGGGGGTGAGTACACGATTCCATACACGTGCCTCGGAGATTTCGCCCTCTAGATATCGCCCATCGTCGTACGACTTGCCGATGAAGAAGTCATAGGTATTGCCCCAGTCAAACCTATTGGCATTGATTTCTTGGTCGCCTACGCCCTTGTCTACACCATTGATGTAAACTCGGACGGACCCGGACCCAAATTCATCAGTCTTGGTGAATGTCAGCGCAATGTGTGTCCACTCTCCGGTAGGTACCACCCAGTCTCTATTGGTGGCGTTGTTTCGAGGTCCGGCGAATTGGATCTGATTGTCGGGTAGCCCGGCATCTCCGATACGGATCAGGCCACCACCCTCAACACCCATGATGGTGCTGATGAGCTTGCCAAACTTGTCTACCCGCACAAGTGCCTCAGCTGTGAAGTCACCCCCTAGCTCAAGGGCACTGAGCTTGCCTTTGCCGACATGTTGGAGGTAGTTTTTGTTGATGTTTCCAACGGTGTTGATCAGTGCGGCTCCGCGGAAGACGAAGTATCTGCTGGATCGGCTCTTGAGTACCTTGATCGTACTCTCGGCGATAGATAGGGGCAGTACATATACTTGGTCTAGGTCTAGCTCGGAGAGGTTTTGGAAAGTGACGAACACGTCACTGCCGGTTACACTGCCGATGGGGATGACGGACTTGGGGTTCTCGATCTGGTAATACTTCTCCTCCAGCAACAGTGCTCCGGGCTCATTGGCTTCTTCCTTGAAGGTGGCTAATAGCTCCGGGTTTGCCACGTAGCTGACTGAGACAACTTCCGAGGCGGGTTGTGCCATGGCTGTCTTGATGACTCCCACCTTTTCGTTTTCTCCCCGTAGAAAGATCTGGTCTATGGGGTTTTGCGAAGAGAAGGTTTTGTTTTCAAAAGTCTCAAAGTCTACCGAGGTGCACGATACGAAGAGTGCCGACAGGAGGCTGAGAGTCGGGGCGATGATCGCTCCTTTTATGGTGTGTCTTTTCATTATCGTCTTATTTGTGAGGGTTGGTTTTCTCTATCAGTGTGCGACAAATATCGTACACTCTTTCGGAGCTGTAGTAGTCCGGAGTGATGTTTTGGATCCCAACGGCTTGAGCTCGGCGCCCATTGTAGTCATAGGGGGCCCACTCCGCAAGTCCTCTGCCGGCTAGGGCTCCATTGGCGAAATAGCCTTTTTCCTTGTGCGCATCAGTGTCGTAAGTGCCGGATGCCACGATACCCACTTTGTCGCTCGGGACCCCCTGCGTGCATGCCTGATTTAGCTTGAAAGTAAAGTCGTCCTTGCTTCTGGCGGCCAGTGCCGATACGAGTACCATCTGACAACGGTCAAAGAAGGTTTTGTCGGAGACATTTTGGGGATTGCCCATGAATGCCACGTGCATTGACGAATTGCGACGCGCCCAATCAGAGACGATCCCAAAGAATAGCGACTCTTCATTGTTGTACCGCGCTAGTTCATCGGCCTGTAGGTGGATCTTTGACTTGCCCATGTATCGTACACAGATACCATCCATGTGGTACTTTTGGTTGAGACTCAGAGCATACTGCAGAGAGTCTAGCAAGAAGTCTTGGAAGGTTGTCTCGTAGGGAGCCTCCTCTGTGGCTGCTTCCTGCTTGCCTTTGTACACAGCCTTGAAGCTGTCAAAGTCAATGTCGTAGATGAATCGGGTACCCTTTTCCTCACGGACGGACTTCATCTCAGCCATCTGCCAGCCCTGTATCAGGTTGGGGTACTGCAGGCTCACGATATCCATACTGTCTGGCAACACTGTCATGTGGTGGGCTCTGGAGTAGGGTGTCACAGCACTGTTGTCGTACCATCCATAGACTAGGGTGTGGGATTCCTTTTTGTACCGGCGCAGTGACTCCAGATACTTGGCGTAGAGTCCAGGGTTTTGCGTCTGTATGGTTGGCTGATTGAGCCGCAGGGACTCCGGTGTAGTCCAGTTATTGGTACAGCCACTCATGGATAGTGCGAGTGTCGCCAATAGAGTTGGGATACCGGTGGTGTGTAGTATTTTTTGTAGTGTGTTCATATTACTTCGTCTTTGCGTCCCACCATAGTTTTGTAGTCATATTATCACTGCCCTTGAGGTAGTCGTTGACGGCTTGGTTCACGTACTTACCGTTTTCCTTCTTGTACTCCTCTTGTGGATAGGGCATGCGTCGCGGTCCAGCAAAAGAGTCAACCATGCCGTTGCTCTTGTTGCCCGTTTGGGTAGAGGGTATCCGGTGTGGGTATCCGGTCCGTCTAAAGTCCGCCCATGCCTCATTGCCAAGCATCCAGTTGGCGATCCACTTTTGGATGATGATCCTCTCTTGCTTCTTCTCCGTGGTGGCGTTTTCGTCCCACTTCACGGTGATGTCCGAGAGAGGTCTGCTGTAGCTATTGATATCAGCCGGGTCCTTGTAGGTTGCCGGGATGTTCTCATCGTTGTTGAGGTACTCCTCCACGCCGTCCACTTTGTACTGGTCGAATGAGAGACGTATACCGGTATTGTATAGGTTCTCAGGAGTGTCACCCATGTCGAAGCCAAACACCGCTGCCGCCTCGGCTCTCAAAAACGCCACCTCGCTCGCATTCATCCAAGTGATAGGATCCGTCTCCCTCACCAGGATGCCCGAGTACTTCCTGCCCGTAGAAACGAGGTTGGGGATGACGATCCCCCTTCGGAGGCCGACATACTCCTGCCCCTCCCACTCCGATGGTACGAAGTAGGCTTCTCTTCTGGGGTCTTTGTAGCCGTTCATGTAGGTCGTGATATCTGCTGCTGCATGAGAGTCTCCTCCGGTCAAGCAACCGGTAGGGGTATTGTACCTGGAGGCAATATAGTAGGGGTTTCGGATGGTTCCAAAGTACTTCCAGGTTGCGTTTTCCGAGTTGGAGGTGATCAGCCCCACCGGGGACTTCACCGCCTCCTCGGCCATCTTTTGAGACAGCTCCTTGTCTGCATAGACGATGCGCATCGCCAGACGCAATTTCAGGGAGTTGGCAAACTTTGCCCACTTAGCGGGGTCCCCGTAGTAGACCTTGTCGGCTGGGAGATAGTAGTAGCCCTTGCCGGTCAGCTCCTTGATCGACTGATCTAGGTCTGCAAAGTAAGCCTTGAAGAGCTCCGGCTCACTGTCGTAGGGGTTAGCGATATCCTGAGCTACTGTCGTAATTTTGGAGTACGGTGTTGGTCCGTAGGTATCGGATATGCGGTGCATGGCAGCCACCTTGATGATCCGTGCTATGGCAGCAGGGATGGGGTTGCCTTTGCGGTCCGAGTTTCCGACGATGATCGCATAGTTCGTGTAGAGCTCGGGCATCACCTTGTCACTGTTCATGAAGACATTCGTCCAGTTGTTGGTGGGGTTGAAGTTGCTGATCGTCGCTCCCCAACCACTCTGAGAGTCTGCGAAGTACCCGCCCATCGTTCCCCCAAGCAAGAGGTCGGTAAACTGCAGGGTGTTGACATCTGCAGACATGACTGCCCCGGACAATCCGGCAAAAGCCGCCCCCAGCAGGTAGTTATCGGCAGAGAGGTCATCGGGCTGGTAGGGATGGGAGTTGATCTCCTTGAATCCTCCGGTGCAAGCCACACTCGCAAGAGACAGGCCGGCAACTGTGAGTAGTCGAAAAATATAGCTCATCTTATGCATTATCAAAATTTCATGTTTAGGCTGATACCAACACTTCTCAAGGAGGGCATCATGAAGTAGTCAATCCCGTCGTAAAAGTTGCCTGTAGTGGCGACACTCTCCGGGTCAAAGGGTGCCTTGTTGTACAGCATCAGCAGGTTGCGACCCACTGCGGTCACGGTAAGGTCACAGACTTCACCGAGCCACTTGCGGGGGATCGTGTAGCCGATCGAGGCCTCCTGCAGCCGGACGTTGGTGGCTGAGTAGGTATAGTACTGAGGTACGCCCTTGGTGCCGATGGTCGAGTACCACGACTCCGGGTTCACTCGGTCACTGCCATTGACGAGGACATACCCTCTGTCTCTGGCGAGTGCAGAGGCTTCGCTCACCCCGTACTCATCGAGGAGGCTCTGTGTCCTGGAGTAGCCCACGCCACCAATACGTGCGCTCACCAAGCACCCCACGGTCACACCGTAGATGCTAAAGTCATTTCGCCAAGCCATGTTGGCCTTTGGGAGCACACTACCCAGCTTGATGTAGTCTTTTAGAGACTTTATGTCAGCCGTTGCCAGCGTCTGTCCGCGACCGATCAGGATATCGTGGTTGCTGTCTCTCTGCAGGTCCACTCTGGAGTAGAGGTCGCCCATACTGCCCCCCTTGCGGAGGATGAAGCGGGCGTCACCCATACCGCCCATGTCGAGCGACTCTATCGAGAAGCGACTCCCGGTGAGGGGGTTGGTCACATCCTCGGCTAGCGACAGGATCTTGTTTTGGTTGGTGGAGAAGGTGTAGTTGGAGGACCAGCCGAACCACCCCCACGTATTGCTGTACCCCAATGACAGCTCCACACCTTGGTTGAGCACGGCACCGGTCTGCACATACATCTTGGAGTAGGCACCGCCACCTAGTTGTGGGTCAAAGGTCTGGTTGCCTGTTACAGCATGGTAGTAGGTCAGATCGAGATTCAGGTGCCCAAAAAGCTTTGTCGACAATCCCGCCTCATAGGAGTTGGTTCGCTCGGGCAGGAGGTTGTACACGGGGTAGGTAGTGGTGTTCTTCCATACATTCTTGCTGCTGTCCCATTCATACGTTGGATTGGCGATGAATCTTGGGAAAGGGGCACCCACCGAGGCAAAGGAGCCTCTAACCTTGAGGAAGGAGACAAACTTGGGTAGCTCAAAGATCTCAGAGAGCACCGTAGAGAGCCCCACCGATGGGTAAAAGAAAGAGCTATGTACCGACTTGGGTCCAGCCAGCTGAGAGGGCCAGTCGTTACGCCCGGTCAGGGTGAGATAGACCATGCTACGATACCCCACCTCCAGAGAGCCATAGAGTGCTTGTGTCTGCTCTCGCCATCCATCCTGGATGCGCTTGGTGTTGGAGGGACTCAGGTTTTGGATCGAAAAGAAGTTGGGCAGCCCGGCCGGCTCTCCCTCCACTTTGCCATCCGAGATGGGTCCCCTGTTTTCGATGAGGTTGTTTTGCACATCGGAGATCGAAGCACCGAGGTTGGCATCGACCGACCACGAGTTGCCGAAGTGCTTGTTGATTGAGAGCAACAGGTCTCCGTACATCTGCTTGTCGTGGATGCGCTGTATGCCGTAGAGACCGCGTTCAGACTTTTCGGTCAGCTGGTTGTTGGTCGAAGCGTAGTTTTTGGTCTCATAGTCGGTGGTGCTGTTGTCCAGTCGGGCACGACCGGAGAGGGTGAGCCAGTCCAAGATCTTGTAGGAGAGCGAAGCATTGAGCATGTACCGATTCTTGTTGTTCTCTCGGAGATTGCGATAGGCTACCCAGTAGGGGTTTTGCATCACCAGCGATCCACCGGATCCTACCGGCCAGTACTGAGTGGAGAGCTGGCGCTCCTCGTCGTACCGCTCATACATACGGATATCCTCCCAGTCATTGCCTCGGGGGAAAAGGTAGGCACCGGTCAGGGGGTTGCCGTACACACCTTGGTTGACCATGTTGCGGTCATACTGCTTCACGTAGCCCGCCCCTAGGTCCAGGGTCATCTTGTCATCCAGGAAGTGGGTCGTGTGCCTGATGTTGAAGTTGTACCTATTGTACTTGTTGTTGGGCACTATGCCATCCGAGTGTACAGACGCCACGGAGAGGTAGGTCTGGTTTTGGGCATTGCCGGTGGAGAGGGAGATGTTGTTGGAGAATATTGTCCCGGTGCCCAAGAAATCATTGACCGGGTTGTACCCACAGTCGTCCGAGCAGGCTAGCTTTCGTCCCCACGACTTGTCTAGAACCACCTCCTTGGAGAGACCGCTACCGGTACCGTATCTGTTTTGAAATCTCGGGGTGACAAAGGCTTTCACCCACTCAGATGAGCTGCCCACAGTCAGTCGCACCCGTCCGTCCTTACCGGACTTGGTCGTGATCACAATAGCACCGTTGGCCGCAGCCGAACCATAGAGTGCCGCCGCAGCCGCACCGGTCAGCACCGACATAGACTCGATATCCTCGGGGTTGAGGTCGGCTATTGGGTCGGTGAAGCCGGAGGAGTCAAACTCCTTTCCCGCCTTTCTCGAGTGCGTATAGATCGGCACTCCGTCTATCACGTAGAGAGCGTTGTTGGAGCCCTCTATGGACTTGGTACCACGCATCACCACCTTGCTGGCGCCACCGATACCGGCGGACGACGCATTGATGTTGACTCCTGCCACCTTGCCCGACAGTGCGTTGATGAAGTTGACATCCTTCACCCGTGTCAGCTCGTCATCCTTTAGCTCTTGCACATTGTAGGATAGAGCTTTCTCCGAGCGCTTGATACCCAGTGCGGTTACGACCACCTCATCCAGGAGCTCGGTATCTTCGGTCAGTGTGACATCGATGCGTGTCATCCCATTCACAGGACGATCCACGGTGCTCATCCCCACAAACGAAAAACGAAGCGTCGCCTTGGCGGGCACCTCCCGAAGCGTATAGTGCCCATCGATGTTGGTTACTGTACCTGTGCCGGACTTGCCGACCACCTGTACCGTGACACCCGGCATAGGGAGCCCATCAGAGTCCGAGACTGTACCGGACACGGTTAGGGTCTGCGCATAGAGCGTGCCGGACAAAAAGAAGACCAGCAAGCCGTACACGAGCCGGAGGAGAGAAAAGTTGGATTCTCTAATCATGCTATTGTGTTATTGAGAGTGATAATTATAGTGTTGTGGCTTTCAAAATGGAAGCGCAACAAGGTTTATTCTTAGTTTCTTTTCCGCAAAGATAGCAAATAAATAAAAGAAATGGGGGGGGAGTGTTTATTTTTATAAACTGGCTAGGGATTAGCGTAGATACGAAAAATCAATTTCACCGATCGTACCTCCACCGGACTCCAAAAACGAACTGCTCTTACTCGGATGACCGGTTTGTCAAATGCAATCAAGCCTACTGTGCATCTCCCCCTCTCTGACATGCTACTTTGGATAAACGGAGGGAAAAAGATACCTTTGCGACAATACGTATTATTTATGTCCTACTAGCTAGTATGAAAAGATTTATTACGACTTTAGCTATCGCCACCATTGTCTTGGCCGGATGTACAGACAAGAAGGCCGAAAAGGATGATACCACAGCGACAGAAGTCGCTCAGGAGGCCACCACACAAGAGGCGGCTACTCCAAAGGTTGACTCAGAGGCGGCAAAATCCCTAATCACCCAGCTCTACACCGATCTTTATGTCAACGAGATCTCCAACGACAAGAGGGCAGGATTCCTTGGCGACAAGCTTAATGCAAAGCTAAACGAGAAGGATGGAGAGATGGCACTGATAGACTACGATCCGTTTATCGACGCACAGGACTATGACGCCAAGAGTGTCCAATCCTCACTCACCATCACGGAGGTGTCCGATGGCCTTTTTCAGGTGGAGGTAGAGCCTCTGAAGGGGTACAAGAAGACTCTCCGGCTGACACTGGGCCTTGAAAATGGGGCACTAAAGATCCTTGATATCCCCAGCGACCCCAATATTTCGGTCCTGAAGTAGGCCGACCAAACCATCATGCACAAAGGGGTGTGCCGGTTTTGACCATCGGCACACCCCTTTGGGTATATCGCCCGATGGGGATGCGTGCCGGCGGCCGGGCGCATAGCGGCCGAAGGAGGCAACCGGGTTGTGATGACCAAAGTATACAGTACTAAATATTGTAGCTGTTGAGAATAACTAATACTCCCACCACACTAGTTGACGTACCCCCTATCTTTGTCGGCAGAAAATCGTCTATCCGTCCAAGCGATTGCTTCTATCCGTGAAAAGTTTCGCTTCTATCCGTGAAAAAGATCGCTTCTATCCGTGAAACTCAAGGCGCTGTATAAGTGTTTGATTATCAATATCCCACAAGATGGGGCTTTTGCCCAAAAATGGCCTGTTTTTTTATCTTTTTTTTGAGGGTGCCTTTTGGTTGGGAAAAGTGTCGGACTTTGCCGACCTGTTTTGCGACCACTGGCGGGGTGCGACCGGCGTCCTTTGGAGACTGTTGCACGAAGGCGATATGCTGCGTTGCTTTCGGAATTCGGGCTAGGTCACGTACGTGAGTACGCTCCCTTCGCCCTCATCCTCAGCGCCTTGCATCTCATCCTTCGTGCAAAGTCTCAGCACATTTTAGCAAATGTGCGAGAATGGCACTTCGTGCAACATTCTCTTTTGGTGGGGCGGAGGCTCTAGTGGGGGCTGTTTTTGGGGGTTGCTTCTTGGTCGCGCATTTTTTTATGCCAAAAGAGACCGGCCCGGGGTACCCCCTGACCGGTCTCTTTCGTGCTCGCTTGGCTGTAGTCGCTACTCTTCGTCGTGGTGTGCGGCTAGGAGTTGCTCTTGGACGTCTTGTGGTACAAGCTCGTAGTCGGCAAACTCCATCGTGAACGACCCTCTACCTCCTGTGATAGAGCTGAGTGTCGTGGAGTAGGTGGAGAGTTCTTTGAGTGGTACTCTGGCGTTGAGCTCTTCGTAGCCATTTTGGCTCTCCATGCCTAGGATGAGTGCTCGGCGGTTTTGGAGGTCGCTCATGGTGTCTCCCATGAATTCTGCCGGGATCTGTACTTTTATGGTATAGATGGGCTCAAGTACTTTGGGACCTGCCTTCCGGAAAGCTTCGCTGAATGCGTTTCGTCCGGCTAGCATGAAGGAGACTTCGTTGCTGTCTACCGGGTGCATCTTGCCGTCGTAGATGATCACACGTACATCTCGGGCATAGGAGCCAGTCAGTGGTCCACGCTCCATCCGCTCCATGATCCCTTTTTGGATGGCGGGGATGAACCTTGCATCAATGGCTCCGCCTACGATGCTGTTGACGATCACCAGCTTGCCCCCCCACTCTAGGTCCACGACGATGGTGTCTTTGGGCGAGGTCTTGATCTCTTGCCCATCCAGCTTGTAGACTCCGGGCTGAGGCATCCCCTCAGTATAGGGCTCGACGATCAGGTGTACTTCGCCAAACTGTCCTGCTCCACCGGATTGTTTTTTGTGTCGGTAGTCGGCTCGTGCTGCCTTGGTGATTGTTTCGCGGTAGGGGATCCTGGGCTCTTGAAACTCTACCGGGATCTTGTCGTTGTTTTCGATACGCCACTTGAGGGTGCGTAGGTGAAACTCTCCTTGCCCGTGTACAATGGTCTGGCGTAGCTCTTTGGACTGCTCGATGACCCAGGTCGGGTCTTCGGCATGCATGCGCTGGAGGGCGGCGTTCATTTTCTCTGAGTCGCTTGTGTTTTGGGCCACGATGGCTCGTCTAAACTTTGGTGCCGGGTATTCGACGCTGGGCATTGAGTGGGTGACTCCTTTGGTGCACAGGGTGTCTCCTACACGCACATCTTTTAGCTTCACTGTGCAGCCGATGTCACCGGCTTTCATCTCGGTCAGGCGCATCTTGGAGGGTCCGTATGGGACTAGGAGCTGGGTGATCCGCTCTTTGGTCTCATCTCGTGTGGTGTTGTATAGGTCGTCTCCCTCATGCACGGTGCCACTCAGGACCTTGAAGTACATCACTTCGCCAACGTGTGGCTCTAGGTCGCACTTGAAAAAGTAGAGAATCGTGGGGCCGTTGCTGTCGGGGACAATAGGTGTGCCGTCTGCCGCTGTGGGGGGCTCTAGCTTGTCGGTGCAGGGGACAATGTCGCCCAAAAACTCTAGTGTCCGGCGCACGCACATGTCCTTGCCGGCACTGACACAAAAGACGGGGAACATGTCTCGGTTGATCAGCCCTTGACGGATGCCTTGGCGCATCTCATCCTCGGTGAGGGTCTCTTTTTCAAAAAAGAGCTCCATCAGGTGATCGTCGTGCTCTGCAGCGGCTTCTACCAGTGCTTTGTGGTAGGCTCCTGCTCTCTCTTTTTCGCTCTCGGGGATATCCAGCACCTCCGGCTTGCCTCCCTTGGGGCCCCAGCGGTACATTTTGTTGGTCAGGACATCGACTACTTCATTGAAGTTTGGTCCGGTAGTCACGGGGTATTGTACGGGGACGACCTTGCTGCCAAACTGTTGCTGTAGCTCGTGCAGGCTATTGTCGTAGTCTGCGTTTTCGTGATCCAGTTGGTTGATGATGAAGATGACCGGCTTTCCGAGCTTTTCGGTCTGTGGAAACTGGTTGACCAGCCCGACCTCGACTCCATATTGTGCGTTGACGACCATCAATGCGGTATCGGTCACGTGTAGTGCGCTGACTGCCGCTCCCACAAAGTCGTCACTCCCGGGACAGTCGATGAAGTTGATCTTGCGGTCTTTCCAGGGGACGGAGAAGAGGGTGGAAAAGACGGAGTAGCCGTACTCTTTTTCGACCGGGAAACGGTCGCTCGTGGTATTTCCCTCCTCTACGGTGCCTCTGCGATCGATGGCACCGCCCTCAAAAAGCATGGCCTCGGATAGGGTGGTCTTTCCGGAGCCGGAGCTCCCTAGGATGGAAACGTTTTTGATCTGGTTCGTTTCGTATACGTTCATAGCAAATTTGCAGATTAGGATTATGGTTTTTTGGTCTGGTTGTGGTTTTTGGCAGAGTATGGAGTCCTTTTGGTGAACAGTAGGTCGGGCTGTTGGACAAGCGGACTACCTCTCATCACCCTAAAGATAAGTAGTTTTCATGATGTAAGCAAATTTAGGGCATACAAAAAGAGACATTTTCTCAGCTCTGTAGCCAAGAAAATGTCTCTTTCTTTGTTTCCTTATCACGCTCTGGTACCCGGAGCGGGACTTGAACCCGCACGACCGTTGTCGGGTCAAAGGAGTTTAAGTCCTTCGTGTCTACCGATTCCACCATCCGGGCGGGTAGATCATGAGCGGAAGACGGGACTCGAACCCGCGACCCCAACCTTGGCAAGGTTGTGCTCTACCAACTGAGCTACTTCCGCGTTTTTGTTTCGTGCACAAAGGTACCAAAACATTTTGGATCGCCAAAATATTTGTCCAAAAGCTTTTGTCCGTCGGACTGGGATGCTGTGGGTGCTGCATTTATGCGGTGACCGGTGGTAGTGTGTATAGGTGGCTTTCGTGATTTTGGGGGAAGCCCGGGTGAGTCGTGGGATGAAGAAAGATGGTATCTTTGTGTTTCTGAAAAAAGAAGACGCTCATATGCCACAATGGTATTATCTCTTTGGGTCATGAATAAAATAAAAGGACATCTGCAAGGTATTGCCTCCTCCACGACTTTTGGTCTCATTCCACTCTTTAGTGTTCCTCTCCTGCTGAGTGGGATGCCTCCGGCGTCCGTGCTGGTTTTTCGTTTTGGGATCGCTGCTGTGGTGACTCTTTTGCTAGCCTTGGTGGGGGGTGTTTCGCTACGGGTGCGTCCAAGCCTGATGGTGTGGTATCTTGGGCTGGGGGTCCTCTATTTTTTTTCGGCAGTGTTGTTGTTGAGTGGCTACAACTATATGAGTACGGGGGTGGCTACGGTTTTGCACTTTTCGTACCCGGTCTTTGTGGCCTTGATCATGGCTTTGGGGTTTGGGGAGCGTCTGAGTATGGCCTCTATTTTGGCTATTTTGATGGCCCTGTGTGGGGTAGTCCTACTGTCGGGTATCACCTCCGGTGTCTCCGGTGTCTCTCTTGTGGGAGTGGGGATCGTCCTAGCCAGTGGTTTGGCGTATGCACTCTATATCGTGATCGTCAATCGTTCGTCAATAGGCCGTGAGCATCCGCTGAGGTTGTCCTTTTATATCCTTGGGCTTGCGGCGTTGCTCTGCCTGGCGTATAGCCAGACCGGGGATGGGCTGATCTTCCCGGACGGGCTCTACGGTTGGCTCAATGCTCTGGGGCTGGCTGTGATCGCAACGGTGGTGTCGAATGTGATGCTGATACACGCCATCAGCAACATTGGCTCCACTCCGACCGCTGTGATGGGTGCTCTGGAGCCTATGACTGCTGTGGTGGTGGGGACGGTGGCATTTGGCGAGGTCCTGTCGCCGGCCGGGCTTGTAGGGGTTGTCTTGGTGCTGAGTGCGGTGGTGACGCTGGTTTTTCGGAAGCGATAGCGGGGAGGGGTTGCGCTTTTTTTGAGAAAGGAGTGTGCGGTATCTCCCGCTCGCTACGCGGGGTTGTCGTTGTACCGCTCCGGCACTTTGCCCATGGAGGAGTGGTAGTAGGACTGTAGGTGTCGGAGGTCCTTGTCGATGTCTCCTGTGGGATAAAAGAGGTCGATGATCCCTACTTCTCGCTTGGCATAGTCGAGCTTGCCGATCTCGATGGGGACACCGGCACCCAGTGCGATGCGGTAAAATCCGGTCCGCCACCGCTCGGAGTAACCTCTTGTCCCCTCGGGTGTGATGGCCAAATGGAGGTTGGGGTGCGACCCAAAGGCCTCAATCATTGTGCTGACCATGGAGCTTCCTTTCACCCGATCCACCGGGACGCCTCCCAATGCTCTGAATGCGAGGTTTAGGGGAAAGAAGAACCACTCTTTTTTGATCAAAAAATTGGGCATACCCCCATAGGCGAGGTAGAAGACAAGACCTATCCAGAAGTCGGTGTTGCTGGTGTGGGGTGCGACACAGATGACACTCTGTGTCGGGCGTGAGGCCGGTATGATAGGCGTCCAGCGCATCACTTTGTGGAGGACGAAGGCCCAAAATCTGGACCGTGGTTTGGAGGAAGGGTAGGTCATAATAAAACGAGGGTAAATGCCATGATCACCATGCCGAGTATAAGTCCGATGATGGCCAAGTGGTGCCGACCGTACTGCTCTGCCGCCGGTAATAGCTCATCCAGGGAGATGAAGACCATGATGCCGGCGATGCCTGCGTTGATGATTGAGATCAACTCCGGGGTGATAAAGGGGCGTAGGATGAAGTAGCCGGCGAGTGCGCCCAGTGGCTCGGCTAGGCCGGATAGGAAGGAGACCCAAAAGGCCTTGGAGCGATTGCCACTGGCATAGTAGATCGGGACGGCGACCGAGATGCCCTCCGGGATATTGTGGATGGCGATCGCAATGGCGATGGGTATGGCGAGTGATACCTCGTTGAGTGCGGTCAAGAAAGTGACCATCCCCTCGGGGAGGTTGTGCAACCCAAGGACAAGCGCACTGAGTAGCCCCACACGGTGGAGCTTGCCAAAGTCGGGGAGGTTGTCGGGGTTTTGCATATCCTCGATCATATGCACCTCATGAGGGTTCTCCTCTTTTGGAATCAAAAAGTCTAGGATCATGATGATCGCTATTCCGCAAAAGAAGGCAAGGATCGCATAGGTCACACCCATCTTGTCGCCATAGGTGGCACTGAGGCTGACCTGGGCTTTTGCCAGGAGTTCCATGAACGAAATGTAGATCATCACACCGGCGGAGAGCCCGAGTGAAAAAGCGAGGAGTCCAAAGTTGGTCCGCTTCGCAAAAAGGGCGATCAAGCTACCTATCCCGGTAGCCAGTCCGGCAAAGAGAGTTAGGGCAAATGCCCAAAGTACGTTTTGTTCCATGTGTTTGAGGCGAGAAAATAGGGATGCGGATCGCTCCGTTATTCGGTCCGATGTTTGCTGATCCAGAGTCTGCCATCGTAGGTCTTGCCCTCCAGTGCCAACTCCTCCAGCGTCGAAAAGACACGCTCCAGTCGGATGCTCCTCGAGCCTTTGACCAGTATGCAGCTGTCATCGGGGATCTTTTGCCCCTTGAGGTAGCTGACCAGCTCATCGACATCCGCAAAGCACGGGTACTCCTCAGGTGCCAAAGCTGAGAAAGCATGGCCACACAGCAGAGCGTGGATAGCTGGGTGCTGGCGTAGCCATGCCAGGATAGCACGATGCTCCTCCGCTGTGGCCACACCCAGCTCGAGCATGTCGCCCAGGATGGCGTACTTGTGTTGCTCCGGTGCCTCGGACAGATTCTCAAGAGCCTCGTGCATACTGGAGGGGTTGGCATTGTAGGCATCCATGATGACATTGATCTCGCGGTGTAGCTGCTCGATCTGTGAGCGGTTGTTGCTTGGGGCATAGCTCTCAATCGCATTGCGTATGTCGGCCATTGGGACCCCGAGGTACAGCCCTACCGTGGCCGCTGCCAGGACATTCTGGTAGTTGTACTTGCCGGTAAGCGAGGTCGGTACCATGTCCTGCGCTCCCATTCCGGAGACCAATACGGTCAGGTGTGGCTGGTCGATGAGGATGCGTCCTACGACGTCTAGGCGGTGCTCGACACTGTGGTGCGAGCCATACTTGAGGCGGGCAAAGTCGCTCCATCGCTCACGAAGGCGGTCGTCATCATCGTTGAGGAAAAAATCTCCTCCGGTCTTTCGGAGCTGCTCCGGCAGTTCACTCTTGGCCTCCAGTACCCCCTCCACGCTGCCAAAGCCCTCTAGGTGAGCTTTGCCGATATTGGTGATGAGTCCGGCAGTGGGTTGTGCAATGGCAGATAGCAGTCGTATCTCCCCCTTAGCGCTGGCCCCCATCTCAATGATTGCCACCTCGTGCTCCGGGCGTAGTCTCAGGAGGGTGAGCGGGACCCCTATATGGTTGTTGAGGTTGCCTTCTGTCGCCAGCACGTTGTACTTCTGGTTGAGGACGACATGGCAGAGCTCCTTGGTGGTTGTCTTGCCATTGGTACCAGTGATGGCGATCACCGGCCCGTGAAAGGTCATCCTGTGGGTATAGGCCAGCTCTTGCAGGGCACGGAGTGTGTCGGGGACATAGAGATAGCGCTCATCTTGCTGTGCCAGCTCTTTGCGGCTCACCACAGCATAGGCCGCCCCTGCATCCAGTGCGGCTTGAGCGTAGTCATTACCATCGTGGTTGGGCCCTACGAGAGCAAAGAAGAGATCACCCTTCTGCACCCGACGATTGTCGGTGCAGACATTGGGGTGATGCAAAAAGTAGCGGTATAGGAGTTTGCGGTTCACACGAACTTTAGGAGGAAGTAGTTCTTTTTGCCCCTCTGAACGATCATATACTTCCCATCTATCAGGTCGTCGTTGGTTGGGCGATATTGTGCGTCCTCCACTTTCTCTTTGTTGAGGCTGACACCTCCACTCTGTATGAGCTTGCGCAGCTCCCCATTGCTTTTGAAAAAGCCTGCATGCTCTACCAGCAACTCCAGTAGGCCGGTGCCACTTCCGAGCAGATCACGCGATAGCTCCGCCATAGGCACGCCGTCAAAGACGGACAAAAAGGTCTCCTCATCCACCTTCTGCAGGGTGTCCTTGGTCGCTTGGCCAAAAAGGATCTCACTGGCCTGTACTGCCATGTCGTAGTCTTCGCGTGAGTGTACGAGCGTGGTCAGCTCTTCGGCTAGGCGCTTTTGGAGGATGCGTTGGTGTGGTGCTTGTGTGTGCTCTGCTTCCAGAGCCTCGACCTCCTCACGCTCCAGCATCGTAAAGATGCGGATAAACTTGCCGGCATCCTCATCCGAGACATTGAGCCAAAACTGATAAAACTTGTACGGTGTTGTGTAGCGCCTATCGAGCCATACATTTCCGCTCTCTGTCTTGCCAAACTTTCCGCCATCCGCCTTGGTGATCAGTGGACAAGTGATCCCAAACGCATCATTGGCACCCAAGACGCGACGGATCAAGTCTACACCGGTCGTGATGTTGCCCCACTGGTCCGATCCTCCAAGCTGGAGTCGGCACCCCTCTGCCTCGTAGAGGTGTAGGTAGTCGTAGGCTTGTAGTAGCTGGTAGGAAAACTCTGTGAACGACAGCCCGGTCTTGGAGTTGGCATCCAGGCGTTTCTTCACCGAGTCCTTGCTCATCATGTAGTTCACCGTGATGTGCTTCCCGACGTCTCGTATAAAGTTGAGAAACGAGTAACCCTTCATCCAGTCGTAGTTGTTGACCAGCTTGGCCGCATTGGGCGCATCACTCTCAAAGTCCAAAAACTTGCTCAGTTGGGCTTTGATAGCCTCTTGGTTGTGCCGGAGCGTCTCTTCGTCGAGCAGGTTGCGCTCAGCCGACTTGAGTGAGGGGTCTCCGATCATACCGGTGGCACCACCGACCAGTGCGATGGGGCGATGTCCGGAGTTTTGGAAGTGGCGGAGCATCATCACGCCCACCAAGTGTCCGATGTGTAGCGAGTCCGCTGTCGGGTCGATGCCCAGATATCCGGAGACTACACCCTTGCTCAGCTCTTCTTCTGTCCCGGGAGTAAGGTCGTGGATCATTCCCCTCCACTTCAGTTCGTCTACAAAGTTCATTTATGTCTATATCGCTTTAGAGTGTCACAAAACATTGCATGCGCATGTGGATATCAAGCGATCAACCACCTGCTTTGCAAAGTTAATCAGAAATAGTAAGATCCGGAAACCTGTTTTTCCCCCTTTCTCGATTTCCACTTACGGCACTCGCTCCCCCATGACAATCATTGTGGGTATAAAAAAAGGAGGCCCCACCGGTTGATGGGGTCTCCTTTTTTCATATCGGCTCCGATGAGCCTATCCTTGTAGGCTGAGGATCATTCGTTGTCGTTGCGACGATTGTCTCCGCGATGGCCTTGGCGCTCGCTACGTTGGCCACCTCGTCTTTCGTTGTCGCCACGCTCTCTGCGGGGACGTCTCTCCGGCTCTACATAGCCCTCGGGCTTTTCGATGATGGCACGACGGCTCAGGCGGAACTTCCCGGTCTTTGGATCTACCTCCAGGAGCTTGACCTGGAGCTTTTGGCCCTCTTGTACTCCGGTCTCCTCGATGGTCTCAAAGCGCTTCCAGTCCCACTCACTGATGTGGAGCAGACCCTCCTTGCCGGGCAAAAACTCGATGAAGGCACCATACGGCATCACGCTCTTCACGGTTCCCTCATACACTTTGTCTACCTCAGGGATGACGACAATGGCGTTGATCATCTCCAGAGCCTTGTCGATAGCCTCCTTGTTGCTGGCGGCTACTTCGATCACTCCGCCCTTCTCGGTCTCCTCGATGTTGACTGATGCACCACTCTCCTCTTGGATACCTTGGATCACCTTTCCGCCCGGCCCGATGACCTGACCGATGTACTCCTTGGGGATCAGCATGGTGGTGATGCGCGGGGTCTGTGGCTTGAAGTCCGCACGTGGCTCGGAGATCGTCTCCTCTATGATGTCCAGGATGTGGAGGCGTCCCTCACGCGCTTGGGCGAGGGCATTCTCCAGGATCTCGTAGCTGAGGCCATCCACCTTGATGTCCATCTGAGTGGCTGTGATACCATCGCGAGTGCCGGTGACCTTGAAGTCCATATCACCCAAGTGGTCCTCGTCGCCGAGGATATCGGATAGGATTGCATAGTTTTGCCCCTTGTTTTCCGAGATCAGCCCCATTGCTATACCACTTACCGGCTTCTTGATCTTCACACCGGCATCCATGAGTGCCAGAGTACCGGCGCACACAGTGGCCATGGAGGAGGAGCCATTGGACTCCAGGATGTCACTCATGACCCGAACCACATAGGGGTAGTCCTCCGGGATCATGTTTTTGAGTGCACGCATGGCCAGGTTGCCGTGTCCAATCTCGCGACGAGATACCCCTCGTGATGCCTTGGCTTCTCCGGTGGAGAAGGGCGGGAAGTTGTAGTGGAGCAAGAAACGGTCCTTGCCGTAGTTGAGGACATCGTCCACCAGCTTTTCGTCGTTTTTGGTGCCGAGCGTGACGGTCGACAGAGATTGGGTCTCTCCACGTGTGAAGATAGCAGATCCGTGTGGGCTGGGTAGGCAGTCCACTTCGCACCAGATCGGGCGGATCGTCCGAGTGGTCCGGCCATCGAGGCGCTTGCCGTGATCTAGGATGGCACGACGCATAGCCTCCTTCTCGGCATCGTGGTAGTAGCGGTCGATGAGGGCTCCTTTGAGGAGGAGCTCCTCTTCCGTAAAGGTTGCCTTGAAGTCCTCCACGATCTTGCCTAGGCGTTCGCCGCGTGAGTGCTTGTTGGTATCGCCCGACAGAGCCACCTCGAGAGCCTTGGGGTAGAGTTCGTCGTGTATGCGTTGCCTGAGTGCCTCATCGTTGGCCTCCGGCTCGTAGGAGCGTTTTTGGGTCGTTCCGAGCTCTTCCATCAGCTCTATCTGTACACGGCACTGCTCCTTGATCGCCTCGTGTGCGACCTTGATTGCCTCGAGCATGTCGGACTCCTGTACCTCCTTCATCTCGCCCTCCACCATCATGATGTTGTCGAGGGTTGCCGCAACCATCAGGTCTAGGTCGGCACGCTCCAGCTGGTCGGTGGCGGGGTTGATGACAAAGTCGCCATCAATACGTGCGACACGTACTTCCGAGATGGGACCGTGAAACGGGATATCACTCACCGCCAATGCCGCCGATGCCGCCAGTCCGGCCAGTTGGTCGGGTAGCTCATTGACATCACCGCTAAAGAGGGTGACGCTCACGTACACCTCAGCGTGGTAGTCGTCGGGGAAGAGGGGGCGCAGTGCGCGGTCTACAAGCCTGCAGACGAGGATCTCGTAGTCGGATGCTCGTCCCTCACGACGGGTGAACCCTCCGGGAAAACGGCCCACAGCCGAAAACTTCTCCTTGTACTCCACCTGGAGGGGCATGAAGTCGACATCCGGCTTGGCCTCCTTGGCGGCGACTACGGTTGCCAACAATACGGTGTTGCCCATGCGAACCGTTACGGCACCGTCGGCCTGCTTGGCGAGCTTGCCGGTCTCGATGGTGATCGTACGACCATCGGGCAGGGTGACGGTTTTAGTGATAACATTCATATCTTGATCTTTTTACGTAAAAAATAATTGGATTCTTTTTATACCTCAGTACATTCGGGCAAATTTACCCAAATCTTTTGAGACTGTGTCTGTTTGCCCAATCGTCGGTCCGCCGGGATCAGTCGTGGACCCTGAGACCTTGAGACGCAGGATGGGGAGCACCAAGGCTCCCCATCCTGCGTCTCGGACTTGGTAGTCTGTCCGGTAGGTCTCCGGTTACTCTTGTGGTAGTCGTTTGGGGTTGGGTCCGTATTGGTTGTCATCGACACTGTCTAGGACGGTCACGACAAACACAGCGATGCTAATGGACCAACTTACTATCATGCCAATGCCCTTCAGTATTAGCATGTTGTCCGGATTTATGAGGGCGATGGACTCTATGGATACTTCTATCAGCGTGCTGACTACCCCTGCACCAATGATCCACCAGCCACTCAGCCCTCTGTCGTGAAAGCGACGTACTTGTGCGCAAAAGCCGACGTATGCCAGCGGTAATGATAGGATGCCTGCCAATACGCAAGCAACCCCAATCGAGTTCGTACCACCGATAAGGAATCCCAAAATCAGCGCAACGGCCCAAATAGCAATTAGGATTCCGATAAGTTTTAGCTGCAGTAGCCAATAGGATTGGCGTCTGCTTCTCCCCTTCCATGACCAGATTGATGTCTTCTCCATAGGTGTTTGAATGATGTGTGATGGTAAAAAGTGTGTCTGTCGGGGTGCAGTCTCCTGACACTATCCCGATTTTGTCTGCTCGGTGACGAAGATAGCTATTTTTTTGACAATAATTGGGACTATTTGCTGTTTTTTGTGAATGGCTGTTGCTGGCTTGAGTAGGTCGCACAAGGAGGGTGACCAAGCCCGTCAGCCCAGAGTCACGATACTGTCCGAATTTCGGCCACAACTTTTGCTCTCCTATCCGTCTGAGCGATTGCTTCTATCCGTGAAAAGGTTCGCTCCTATCCGTGAAACCTTTTGCTTCTATCCGTGAAACTCGAGGCTCTCTACAAGTGATTGATTGTCAGTGTCTCCGTGGCGCACATTTGGAGCCCCCAAGAAATCGCCTCTTTTTTGCCCCTTTTGGTGACTCCGTCGGGGGTGGCTCACACGCTCTCAGAAGTCTCGTTTTTTGTACGTAAACTTGGCTAGCAGCCCCAGTATGGCTCCGAATAGGAGCAGGATGGCGAGGTCGCCTCGGACGGGAAGCAGGCCGGCTCCTCGGAGATAGATGAGTCGGATGGCGTGGATGTAGTAGGTGAGGGGGTTGATGCGTGCGATGATCTGTGCCCAGGTGGGCATGTTGTCTACCGGTGTGAAGAGTCCGCTGACCAAAAAGAGGATGAGGATGAAGAATAGGACCAAAAACATGGCCTGCTGCAGGGTCTCGGAGAGGTTGGAGAGGAGGACGCCGAATAGGGTCATGGCAATGATGAAGGCCAGCGAGATGAGGTATAGTACGGGGAGTGGCCCAGCCACGCTCAGTCCGTAGATGAGCTGTATGAATAGGATGGCAAATGTGAGGACGGCGAGCCCAATGATCCAGAATGGTAGGACCTTGCTGATGATGTAGGTGAGACTCTTGATGGGTGTGACGTTGATCTGCCGGAGTGTGCCTGTCTCTCGCTCGAGGACGATGGACATGGCTGTGAATATGCCACAAAACATGGTGAGGAGTATGACGACGAATGCGGGGAGCATATAGGTCTTGTAGTCCATGTGGGGGTTGAACCTGTAGTCGGGCAGGAGCTCTATGGGGGTCAGTTCGGCCGCTGTGTGGCCGGTTTGTTGGGCTCGGATGTCGTCGGCGTAGCTATTGATGAGCTCTTGGAGGTAGCTGAGTGCGAGTGAGGCTTGGGTGGCGTCGATGGAGTTGGCCAAGAGCATGAGGTTGGTGTGCCGATCTCGTATCAGTCGTGTGCCAAAGTCGTGCGGTATGTGTAGGATGAGTGTGGACTTGGCGCTATTGATATCGCTGAGGGCTTGGGGGTAGGTGTGGTGGATGTCGGTGATGGTGAAGGTGGGTGAGGCGTCTACTTTTTGGATGAGTTGCCGAGCTTCTTGGCTGTTGTCCTGACAGATGACGGAGACGGAGACGTTTTTTAGGTCAAAGCTGACAGCCCATGGAAAGATGACAATGACCATGAGAGTGAAGAATACAAAGATGCCAACCATGATGGGGTTGCGGGCGATCTGCTTGAACTCTTTTTCGAGTAAGAAGGGTAGGGTCATGTGTGGTGGGGTCTCTTTTTATCGATTGAGCCGTGGGCGTATGTTGCGGATGGCCAGCGTGAGGAGCAGGATCAGCATGCCGATGAGGATCGCCATCTGTCTCCATACTGCCGCCAGGGATAGTCCCTGGATCATCACCATGCGGACGGCCTCAATGTAGTAGCGGGCCGGGACAATGTCGCAGATCCACTGTAGGATGGTGGGCATGCCGGCTATGGGGAATAGCATGCCACTGAATACAATGGTGGGCATCATCATGGAAAATCCCGAGAGCATGATGGCCTCGGATTGATCGTTGGCGATGGAGGATATGAGCATACCGATGGCGAGTGCCACGAATACGTATATGAGTGTGAGGAGTACAATGAGCCACAGAGGCCCACGCATGGGCACACCGAGGACATAGTAGGAGATGAGTAGGATGCTGGCGATGTTGATGGCCGAGACGACAAGGTAGGGTATGGTCTTGGCGAGTACCATGGTGTGTGGCCGGACGGGGGAGACCAGGAGTAGCTCAAAGGACCCTTTCTCCTTTTCTCGTGCGATGCTCACGCTGGTCATGATCGTACAGATGATGATGAGTACGAGCCCCATGATCCCGGGTACAAAGTTGTACGCGGATCGGAGTGAGGGGTTGAACATCATGCGGGTATTGCAGTCGATCGTGTAGGGACTCTGAGCGGTGTCCGCCCCCAGTGCGGTGGCGAGTACCCCCTGTGTGTAGGCGTATCGTATCCTCGCACTATTGGGGTCTGTGGCCTCGGTGATGATCTGTATCTGTGTCTTGTCTCGTCGCTGCAGTGCTGTCTCGAGTACAGGAGGTAGTACGATGGCCAGATCGGCCCGGTCGTCTCGGAGCAGGGTGTCGGCGTAGGTGGGGGTGGGCACCGTGCCGGTGTAGACGAAGTAGGGGTTGGCCTCGATGGCTCGGGAGACTTGTCGGTAGAGGTCGCCATGTGCGCTGTCGACGATGACAGTGCGTATGTTGCCCACCTCCATGTTGAGCGCAAATCCAAAGATGAGCATCTCGACAATGGGCATGCCGATGAGGATCAATAGTGTGAGTGGGTCTCGTATGATGTGTACGAACTCTTTGGCCACAAATGTCCTAAACAGTCTCATGGTGCTTGGTGGTCTCGTGCCAGTTTTTTGAATAGTGCGTCGATGGTGGGTACACCGAAGTGTTGCTTTAGCTCGGCCGGCCTGCCGAGTGCCCGTATCTGCCCGTCCACCATGATGGATACTCTGTCGCAGTACTCCGCCTCGTCCATGTAGTGTGTGGTGACGAAGGTGGTGATGCCACTGTGGTAGGTGGCATCTAAGATCAGCTCCCAGAATCTTCGCCTGGTGGCCGGGTCGACACCTCCGGTAGGCTCGTCCAAAAAAACGATCTGTGGGTGGTGAAAGATGGCGATGGAGAAGGCCAGCTTTTGTTTCCATCCGAGGGGCAGTCTTTGGACCAGCGTGTCTCGGTAGGGTAGGAAGTCGAGTCGGCTGAGGAGCTCATCTGTCTTGTCCGCTATCTCTGCTCGCTTTAGTCCATAGATGCCTCCGAAGAGCCGGATGTTTTCGGAGACGGTGAGGTCTTCGTAGAGCGAAAACTTTTGGCTCATGTATCCGATGTGTGCTTTTATTTTTTCGTTTTGGCTGATGATGTCCAGCCCAACGACTTTGCCGGTGCCGGAGGTCGGCTTGCTCAGCCCACACAGCATGCTCATGGCGGTGGTCTTGCCGGCACCATTGGCCCCCAAAAAACCAAATATCTCCCCTCTCTGTACCTCGAAGGAGATGTGGTCCACGGCGGTGAAGTGGCCAAACTTTTTTGTGAGTCCCTCTACATGGATTACCGGTTCATTCATCTGCTCTTTTTGTGGCATGTGACAGAGCCAAGAAGGCGTCTTCGATTGTGGGGAGGATGGGGGTGACTGTGGCTCCGTGTTGTGCAAGGAACGATGGGTCCTCCCCTTTGGGGATGCTTACGTGAAAGGTCTCACCAAAGGTGTACACGGCCAGGACTGCCGGGTGTCGTCGGAGTTGGCCGAGCAGTGCGAGCCGGTCTTGTCCACTGACAGCGTAGAGTGCGTAGGGGTAGCCTTGCTCCAGTGCTTGTGGGGTGTCCAGGGTTGCGAAGTCTCCATCCTGCATGAATGCTATGCGGTGGCACTGTCCGGCCTCGTCCATGTAGGCTGTGGAGACTACGATGGTGACTCCTTGCTTGGCGAGCTTGTGCAGCATGTGCCACAGCTCAACACGACTGACGGGATCGATACCGGTGGTGGGCTCGTCCAAAAAGAGGATCTTGGGGCTGTGGATCAGTGCGCAGGAGAGTGCGAGCTTTTGTTTCATCCCTCCTGAGAGAGACTTGGCCGCTCGATCCTTGAAGGGTTCTATCCGTGAGTAGATATCTCGGACGAGGTGGTAGTTTTGCTCGATCGTGGTGTGAAATATGGAGGCGAAGAAGCGCAGGTTTTCCTCCACGGTGAGGTCTCCATAGAGTGAAAAGGTGCCGGGCATGTAGCCAATGTGGTTGCGCAGGAGGCGATACTCGGTGATGATGTCGTAGCCGGCCACTTTGGCGGTCCCTCTTTGTGGCTTGAGGAGGGAGCAGAGGACCCGAAAGAGTGTGGTCTTGCCGGCTCCGTCGGGTCCGATGACGCCAAATATCTCTCCCTCCTGTACCTCAAAGGAGAGTCCGTCCGGACCGGTGCCGATGCCTACCCGTCGCCCCATGGGGGAGGGATAGGTGAGCGAGAGGTGATCCGCTATGATGATGGGGGTGGTCATGGTGGCACTCAGTCTTTGGCGACCTCACCGTACATGCCGATCCTTAGGTAGCCGTCGTTGGGGACTGATATCTTGAGTGCGTAGACGAGGTTGGTGCGCTCATCCTTGGTCTGGATGGTCTTGGGGGTAAACTCCGCCTTGGGTGAGATCCAGTCCACTGTCCCGGTGTATGTTCTCATCTTTTTGCCTTCGTCCACACGCACGGTCACGCTTTGTCCGAGCTGCAGGTTGGCCAGGTCGTCATTGGTGGCGTAAGCCCGTAGGGTCATCCTGCTCAGGTCGGCGACCCTGAAGAGTGGAGCTCCGGCACCGGTGAGCTCTCCTTGCTTGGCGTAGTTTGCCGTGACGACTCCATTGATCGGAGAGCAGATGATGCTGCGAGCGATCCTGTCGTTGACCTGGGTCACTTGTACATCTATGCCGGAGGATTGTGCGGATATCTGGGCATTGCTTTTGGCCAGTGTGCTTTGGGTGGCACTGAGTTGGTCTTGGAGCATTGCGATGGCGGTGTTGGTGTCGTCCAGCTCTTTTTGGGTGGCGACACCGGCGCGGAAGAGCTTTTCGACCCGCTTTTTTTGGAGCTCCAGGTCTTGGAGTTGTGTCTCGAGTGCGGCGGTCTGTGTGTTCACGTTTGGCCGGACGGAGGTCACTGCTTGGCCACTCCGCAGGAGCACCTCTTTTTGGTAGTAGAGTTGCATGGTGTCGACCAGTCCGATTGGTTGGTTGGCCTCTACGGTTGTGCCTTCGCGGAGGTCCCATCTCAGGATCTTGCCGGTCACCTCACTTGAGACCAGTATCTCGTCTGCCTCAAAGCTTCCGGCGGCTATGCGTCGTTCGCCACTGTCGTGGCAGGCGCTCATCATCAGAGTGCCGGCGAGGCAGAGGATTTGGGTGATGTGTACTATTCCTTTCATCATTGTGTGCTGAGTAGATTAGTTGCCGAGCGTGTGTTTTATTTTGTAGAGTGCTCTCAGGAGCTGTATTTGGTGGGTTTCGTGGGTCTGTTGTGCGACTGCGAGGAGGCTGAGTTGGCGCAGGCGTTCGGTGGTGGTGATGGTCCCTTCGCGGACCTGTATTTCGGCTCTGTCGCTGATGTTTTTTCGGAGTCGGAGGACCTCTTCGTCGTTGCGGATCAGGGTTTGGTATTGGGTGACTTCGTTTTGTTGTTCGGCGATTTTGGCTTTCGTGGCGGTCTCAAATGCCTCTCGCTTGAGCTCTGTCAGTCGGCAGGTCTGCTCTCTCACTTTCTTTTGCTTGCCTATGGTGTAGAGTCCACCAATGTTCCACGAAAACTTGGCTCCGTAGATGAGGTAGGGCTGTGGCTTGGCGCTGAGGAGATTGAGCCCCGGGCGTCCGTAGCCTCCTCGTGCGAATAGTCCAAGAGTCGGCAATCCCTCGGAGAGTGCGGATCTGTACTTGGCATTGGCCAGATCGATCTGTGTGTCTAGGATTTGGTGTGTGCTTTTGTTGGGGGCAAACCTCTGTCGGTTGGGGGTGGTTGCCTGTGTCGGGGTCAGAGGGGGTGTGGGTGGTGTGGCCACGGTGTTTTCGTCCAGGGGATTCCCCATGTATATGCTTAGGGCTTGGAGTAGGGCTCTGCGGTTGTCCTTCAGGACTTTCATGGTTTGGCCGGCCTTGAGGACCTCTAGGGCCACTTCGTCGGCGTCGTTTTGTGCCCCCACACCGTTTTTCAGGGCGTTGTGGATGCGCTGTTGTTGTCGATCCAGCTCGTCCAAAAGTATTTGTTGGACCCGTATCTGTGCGTCCAGCATCAGGAGGCCAAAGTAGAGCTCCTCCACGCCCTCCTCCACTTGCTCCAGTTGTTGCTTTTGTTGGGCCAGCTGCAGGGTCGTGTTGGCCTCTATTTGTCCGGCGGCCGCTTTTAGCCTACCGCCGTCCCAGAGTAGCTGTGACACTTGTGCGTAGGTGTCGTATTGGAGCTTGGGTACTTGTGGCATCTCTATCCTGCCCATCACTTTTCTCATCAGGTCGTCCGAGGGAAATGGTTTGCTCCCCTTGGGCTCCTCCTTGAGCTTCAGCTCCATGGCGGGGACCGTGGACTGGTAGTGGACTGTCCCCTCCAGGGATAGCTGAGGGATGTAGGCATACCACAGTGCTTGGCGCAGGTTTTTGCCGATCTCTTGGGTCAGAGGTCTCTCGGCATAGGTGGGGTAGTGGTGGCGGACGGCGCATAGGACGGAGTCCAGTGTGAGTGTGGCGCTCTGTGCCGATCCGGGCTGTGTCGCTAGGAGGGTGCTCACGAGGAGGCAGGCCCATACGAGGAGCCTCGGGGGTATGGTCCGAGCCGGTGAGGTGCTTGCCGTGGTCGTGGAGATCTGCGTTTCCCGCATTGCCGCAACCGATGTGTTGTCAATAGTCATATCTTTTTGTCTTGCACAGGTCTGGTGGTTCCGAAAAAAAAGTTGAGAGCGGATCTTTGGCCCTCCTTTTTCCCTAAAAGTGGGGCAGTGCTCTCCTTGTCCCAAACAAATGTACGCCTTTTTGGGAGATTCCTATTATTTTGGCTCTTTTCGGCCCCTGGATCTAGATTCTGTACAAGCTGTGGTGGGGCAAAGTGATGAAAAAGGTAAGAGCACAGGAGATAAAGTCATCCCTATGTACATACAAACTATTTCCTCCGGCTGAAAAAGTTGAAATCACTGTGTGATTTGAATAAATCACTTAGTGATTTCAATAGGTCACTTAGTGATTTGAATAAATCACACAGTGATTTTATCTTTTTCATGGGACATGGTGTTTTTTTTCTCCGACCTCGTCATCTTTTTCTCCGGGAAAAAAGAACTTTTCCCTCTGGACGAATGAAAAAGGCAGGACGTTTTTGAGCGAAAACGTCCTGCCTTTTCCTTGTTTCTCTTTTTGAAGGGCTCGGGGAGCTGGGAGGCAGACTTTTGTCCGTCCCAAAGGTCCGGTGGCTCAATCTCGGCTCTTGCTCTGTAGGATCCTGATATTGCTGAGGTGTGCCGGTGAAGCAAGTGGCACTTGGTGCGGTCTCTTGACCTCGACGAGCAGGTATCCTGTGTCGGTGGAGTCGAGCGGAGCTATGGGCATGCTGTGGACTCGGTAGCTCTCCGAGGGGCTCATGCGCAGGTAGGTGCCGGCTTTGTCCCAGATGTTGTAGCTCTTTATGTCTAGCGTGTTGAGTCCTTTTTTGAGGGGGATGAGTAGGGTCCGCTCCCGTAGCTCATCGCGTGATAGATCGCCATCCAGGTACGCTCCGTTGATATAGATCAGCACCCCACCGCGGTAGGCAAAGCGTATCGGCAGGTCGCACGCTTTGGGGCTATAGAGGACTTGCCTGTAGGCTGTGCCGGACTTTGGCTCGGCACTTGAGCGCAGCTCCTCTGTCCAGGATCTGTCGGATGGGTGGTGGAGGTAGCTGTCGGGCCTAAATTTTCCGAAAAGTCCCCTTGCCTCGGCTTCCAAAAGTGGGCCTATGGGGCGTACCGGATTGCGCACCACTGTTGTGCTCTCCGCAGTGGGGGTTAGTCGTGTCTCTCGGCCATTGAGGAGCACGGTCCGACCTGCCTCCTCGTCGGTGAAGGTCAGTGTCAGGTCGGTGTCCAGAGGCACCCACCACCGATAGCCCACGATGCTCCGGTACCCACTGTAGTAGTCGGCAGATGAGTGGGCGTAGATCTCTTCGGCGCAGTCCGGTCGTAGGATGGGCAGTCGTGTCACCTGTGCGGTACGATTGGGGAGGGCTTCGCGGTCAAATCTTAGGCAGACAACTCGCCATGGTGCCTTGGTCTTGGGAATGTCCTGTAGGAGGATTCGGCCCTTGTCGTCTCGCTCAAAGGGTAGGACTTGGTCGGTCTCCAGTAGTCTGGCCTCGAGGGGTATGTGGCGCATTGGTGGAGTGGCTGCTCTCTCCTCCTCTTGTCGGACGAAAAGGTACAGCTCTGTCCCATCCATGCTGAGGGTCATGTGTGAGCCAAAGTCTGCCGGGCGGGTGTCGTAGATCCCCTTGCGTATGGGTGCCAGCCACGCTCCTATTTGCTTGAGGACGTCTGCCTCCCACGGTACCACACTGCCATCTCCTTTTGGCCCGATATTGAGCAGGTACTTCCCCCCTTTGGTCACCACCTCTATGAGGTCGTCCAGCTTTTCGCGCGCTTTTGCCTCCACGCTGCCTCGCTCCTGCCACGATCGGTAGCCCCAGGTCTCTGCAAACATACTGGCCGCTGTCTGCCAGGGGAGGTCCATCCGGTAGTCGGGTAAGGCATTGTCCGGCATGACGGCAAAGTCGGCATAGTCGTTGCCCAGCCGGCCACTGACCATGCAGTCCGGCTGTAGCTTGTGTACCAGGTCGTACAGCTCGGCACTCTGCCGGGCGGTGAGAGACCCCATGTCGAACCACAGCTCATCCACGGGTCCGTACTTGGTGAGCAATTCGCTCACCTGAGCTTTGTTGTACTCATGGTGCGGTGGGGTCACAGGATCCGCATTGTGTGAGGTGAAGGGCACGGCATAGGGGTAGTGCCAGTCGATGAGCGAAAAGTAGATCCCAAAGCCCAAGCCCGACTCGTGGCACGCTCTTGCCAGCTCGTCGATTAGGTCTCGGTGAGCCGGTGTGCTGTCGTAGGCGTTGTAGTCCGTCGTTGCTGTCCGAAAGAGGCAAAAGCCGTCGTGGTGCTTGGCGGTCATCACCACACTCCGCATTCCTGCCGACTTGGCTAGCGACACTATGGCTTGTGGGTCGAAGCGCTCGGCTGTGAACTCCCGTGTGTAGGCCTCGTAGAGGTCGCTGAACCCGATCCCAAAGGTCAGGATTTGCTCCGAGTACCCTCGACGCACCGGCCGGCCCTCGTAGACACCGCCTGCCACCGAGTAGAGCCCATAGTGGATAAAGAGGGAGTACTTGTCGCCATACCAAGAGGCAGTGGCGTTGCCGGCACTCAGGAGGAGCTGTATGATCACTGCAAGGACAATCGGTCTTTTCATCTTTCTTCTTTATTGCTGTACGTAAAAAAAACACCCGTCACAGGTTGGTTCTCTTTTGGAGGGTTGTCAAAGCCTGAATTTGGGGCGAAAATTGAGCTAAACAGAGGTTTGGAGTGGGTGTGCTCCAAGCCTTTGCAAATCTAGTCTTTAGGGCAAACATACGCAACTCACCGGTGTGGGAGCTTGCTAGAGTAGGGCGGAGGTGAGATCGTGCTCCCGAAGGGCTAGGAGGATGGCGCAGACAATGACCTTCTCGTCTTGCGGGGTTGTCATCCGGTCGGCATTGATGGTGAGGTGTGCCCGTGAGTAGTACTTTTCGTGTTGGGGTAGGGTCTCCCGGACATATTGCTCGACCTCTTGCTTGGTTTTGTCCGCAACCAAGGGGCGACTCTCTCGGACGAGGTAGAGGCGCTGGGCGATGGTCGGAACCGAGGCGGAGAGGTAGATGACCACACCACTGTCGAGCATGAGGTCGAGGTTGTCGTCGTGTGTGGGCAGCCCTCCTCCTGTGGCTATGACGGTGTCTTGCAGGTGGGCCAACTCAATGATGGCCGCTCGCTCGCGCTTGCGAAACTTCTCGATCCCACAGGTGGCAAACATGTGGGTGATCGTGCTGTGGTAGCGTCTCGTGAGGAAGTCATCGGTGTCGACAAAGTCCATTTGGAGGTCTTGTGCAAGTCGACGTGCAATGGTGGTCTTGCCCACGCCGCTGAATCCGATGAGGAAGATGGGTTTCATGGTCGTGTGAATTCTTTTGGAATAAGGAAAGAAAATGCAAAGGGGGCTTGGCAAAAAAAAACTCCACCTACATCATGTCTCAATGGTGTAGGTGGAGGGGTATCAAGCTATCAAGCCATCAAGTGTGAGGTGGCTAGCCGATTACCGAAGCAAGGAGCGGTACTTGGCAAAGTCGCGGTCGTCCTTGAGGAATGTGGCGATGGACGGATCGGCTTGGATGGCCGCCTTGAGCCCGTCTTGTACCATATCGCTCTGTGCCGTGCGTGCTCCGATGAGTGCGCGGAGGTAGTGAGTGCGAGCATCGGGGCGACGTACGAGCTCGAGTAGCTGCATGGCGCGGTTGTAGTCCTTGTTGAGGATCTGTGCGAGGACTCCGTTGTTGGTGGGGGTGTTGTAGAGCTCACGTGCGGCCTGTGGGTACTGTCCCTCTTGCATGTAGATCAGCCCCAGTGCTTCGTTGAGCTCCGGCACATTGCTTACCTGCCCGATGAGGGTCTTGCCTTGGTTGAGCTGGCCATCCTGGAGTTTTAGGAGACCTTGGTTCATCAGTACCTCCTCGGCTTTGACACCGGCAGCCTTTGCCACGGTCTGAGCTTTTTCAAAGTACATGGCCGCACGTGCGTAGTCTTGGCTCTCATAGGCGAGGGCTCCGAGGTTGTTGTAGGCGCGGTAGTCTTTTGGGAAGAGTGAGGTGGTGGTGGCGTAGATCTTTTCTTTGGTGGCCGTGTCGTTGGTGAGTGTGGCAGCGTAGAGGATTTCGTCTATAGAGAGTTGTGCCGGACGAGTGGCTGCCAGGTCGCTGATCTCTTTGTCGCTTTTGCCAATGATCCGGATGTTGGCCACAAGGCGTGAGCGACGCAGCTGTGGTAGGATCTCATCTGCCAATTGGCTGAACACTGAGGAGATGTTTTTGATCTCACGCTCGCGGACTTCGGGGTCTGGGTACATGGCCAGGACCCGTAGCACGAGGTCCTTGTCTTGTAGGTTGCTCTGCTCGACGAGGGCCTTGAATCCCTCCCAGTCTTGCGCTGTGTAGTGAGCGGCCACGGGTGCGTCTACATCCATGCGCTTGAGCTCACGACGCAGGTAGTCGGAGGTGTTTTTTTCGCGGCGTTCGGCGAGTTTTTCGTTGAGCTCCAGACCGCCATCAGGCGATGCATAGGCTTGCACTTCGACGTCTAGCTCTTGGTTGGGCGTGATGTGTGCGCTCTCCACGATGTTTTTCCACTCCCGTACGTTGGCACTGTTGAGCTCACTGGAGCGGAGTCCGGCCTGCTGGATGAGGAAGTGAATGTTGGCATCGTAGTTTTCTTTGATGATGCGCTGAAACTTGTCCGGAGCAATAGCCGGGGTCACAAATCGTGCATCGGCAAGCGCTTCGGTAGCGATCACTCCCTCTCCTATCTTCAGATCGGGTAGGCGTACCTCCTTGCCATTGATGCTGGCGTTGAACATGAGGACAAGCTGGGAGTTGCGCATGGCCGGATCCCAGGGGAAGTCGGAGTTGAGCACCTGTGTGGAGGCCGTCTTGTAGGGTACGGTCAGGGCATTGCCACGTACCTTTTCGCCTTGGAAAGTGTAGGCTGTGCCCCACTTTTCGCCTGTGGCATACTTGAGTACCGGGGTGATGCGCACGGTGGCGTTTTTGTTGAACCACTTGGCCGGGAAGCGCACTGTGATCGTAGCCGGTACTTGTCCACCCTGTAGAACAAGAGGCTGTGGGTCCACTACTACGTGTTTGGCGTCCAGAGGCTTGAGTGTCCCTGCGCAGGAGGCCATCAGTAGGGCCATCGCACCTGCTAGAAATAGGGTCGCTGTTTTTTTCATGTTGTTGCTGTTTTTTTATAGTGTTTGTAGTGAAACAAAATGGTTATATCCGGGTGCCGGTGTTGTCGACCGGCAAGTATTCGTCGTAGCTTTCGCCAAAGTCGGCAAGCTCACGGACAAGCGAGCTGCTGACCGAACTGAGTGTCGGGTCCGCCAGTAGGAAGATGGTCTCGACCCCAAACTTTTGTCGGTTGACCTCGGCCAAGGGTCGCTCGGCCTCCAGGTCGTAGGTGTTTCGGATCCCGCGTATCAGCACGTTTGCTCCCACACTGTGTGCGTAGCGAGCTAGGATGCCTTGGTGGCTTGTGACGTGCACTCGCGGCTCCGATCGGTACAGGGTCTCCAGCCTCTGTAGACGCTCCTCTAGGGGCATGAAAGGGGTCTTGTGGATGTTTACTCCTACGACGATATGTAGCTCATCCACCAGCGCAAGTGCACGCTTCACGATGTCGGCGTGTCCTTTGGTGAAGGGGTCAAAGCTACCTCCGTATACGCCTATCTTGGGTTCGGTCATAGCTCCAATTGCTCGTCTAGCTCTAGGTTGTCGACGATGAAGGACTGGCGCTCCGGAGTGTTTTTGCCCATATAAAACTCCAGTAGTTCTTTCACGTTGTCCTCCTTTTTCATGACCACGGGATCCAGTCGCATGTCTTCGTTGATGAAGTTTTTGAACTCCTCCGGAGTGATTTCGCCGAGTCCTTTGAATCGGGTGACGTGTGCTCCGGAGCCAAACTTTGCGACCGCTCTGTCTCGCTCCGCCTCATCGTAGCAGTAGATGGTCTCCTTGTCGTGTCTGTCTCGGACTCTGAAGAGTGGAGTCTGGAGGATAAAGACATGGTTCTGACGGATGAGGTCTGGAAAAAACTGTAGAAAGAACGTAATGATCAGCAGGCGTATGTGCATGCCGTCCACATCGGCATCGGTCGCGACGATCACCTTGTTGTACCTCAGGTTGTCGATACTGTCTTCGATGTTGAGTGCAGCCTGTAGGAGGTTAAACTCCTCATTCTCATACACGATGGCTTTGGAGAGCCCGTGTGTGTTGAGGGGCTTCCCTCTGAGGGAAAACACCGCTTGATACTCTGCATTGCGACTCTGTGTGATGCTTCCACTGGCCGAGAGTCCCTCGGTGATAAAGATTGCGGTCTCCTCCGGGTCGACGGCCTTGGGGTCGTTGTAGTGTACGGTGCAGTCGCGTAGCTTCTTGTTGAATACTGCGGCCTTTTTTACCCGTTCTTTGGCCCGTTTGCTGATTCCGGAGAGGGCTTTGCGCTCGCGCTCGTTTTCCTGTACTTTTTTCAGAAGTGCTTCGGCGGTCTCCGAGTGGATGTGCAGGTAGTCATCCAGGTGCGACTTGAGGAAGTCACCGACAAACTTCTGTATCGACACTCCCCCCTCCACGATCTCACGGGAGCCGAGCTTGGTCTTGGTTTGGCTCTCAAAGAGTGGCTCTTGGATGCGGATGCTGATGGCGGCGGTGATGCCGGAGCGGATGTCGTTGTAGTCAAAGTTTTTTCCAAAAAAATCCTTGATCACCCTTGCCACACTCTCCTTGAATGCCGACAGGTGCGTGCCTCCATGGATGGTGTTTTGCCCGTTGACAAAGGAGTAGTACTCCTCTCCATACTGTGTGGAGTGAGTGAGTACCACCTCTATGTCCTTTTCCACAAAGTGTATGATGGGGTACAGTGGGTCGCTGGTCATGTTGTCTTCCAATAGGTCGAGCAACCCATTTTTGCTGACAAAGCGTTTGCCATTGAGGTGGATCGCCAGTCCGGGCTGGAGGTAGGCATACATTCGCAGCATCTCCTCGCAAAACTCCTGCTGGTACCTGTAGTTGCGGAAGATGGTTTCGTCCGGCAGGTAGGAGACCAGTGTGCCGTTTGGCTCATTTGGTGCGTCAAAAAGCTCGGTGCTACTCACCAGGTTGCCTCGCTCAAAGACCACCGTCCGACCCTTGCCCTCTCGGTAGGAGGTGACCTCTATGTGTTCGCTCAGGGCGTTGACGGCCTTGAGCCCGACACCGTTGAGTCCGACCACTTTCTTGAATACCTCGCTGTCGTACTTTGCTCCGGTATTCATGGTCCCTACCGCCTTTTCGAGAGAGGCTTGGGGTATACCACGTCCATGGTCGCGCACGGTCACGTGACGTTCGTCTCGGATCGTGATGTAGATGACCCGGCCATAGCCCATCGTGTACTCATCGATAGCGTTGTCGATGACCTCCTTGAGCAGGACATAGATCCCATCGTCCTTGGCAGTTCCGTCTCCCAGCTTGCCGATGTACATACCCGGCCTCAGGCGGATATGCTCCATCGGAGAGAGGGTCGACATTTTGTCGTCCGTGTACTCTGCGGCCTCGGGTAGATCTCGCTTTATATCTATATCTTCGGTCATTAGATTCGTCTCAGAGTTGTTTTACGTAGCAGCGACGGCGCTTGTGGTGCACTTTCTTGAAATAGGTCCACTGTAGCTGCACACTCGTGTTGTGCTCCAGCTCGGGGTTGCTCTCCACGTACTTGACCTCATACCTATTGACAGAGGGGATCAGATCCTCAAAGATGAGCGCATTCACCCCTTTGCCCTGATAGTCGGGGCGTATCCCGATCAGCATCAGGTCGATGATGTCCGCCTTTTTGCTCTTCAGTGCTTTCATCAGGTGCAGAGCGCCGGTGGGCCACAGCCGGCCGTTCGCTTTTTGGAGCGCACGGGATAGGCTTGGCAGTGCCAGACCAAATCCGATCAGCTCCCCCGTAGTCTCCGCCACTATCAAGCTGAGTAGATCCAGCTTTACCAGTGGCAGATAGGCCTCTATGTAGTATTCGATTTGCTTCTGTGTTAGCTCGGTCACGCCATAGAGTTTGGCATAGCTTTGGTTGATGAGGTCAAAAAGGGGGTACCCGTACCTCTCCCTTAGGGTTTTCTTGTCGTCCAGGTGGATGACCCATACTCCGTACTTTTTGCGTACCAGGTCACTGACTCGCCTGTGGCGTTCGGGGACCGCCTTGGGGACATAGATCTTGTACTCTTGCCAGTCCACATCCTTGTCGTATCCCAGTCGCTCCAAATGTGTGGGGTAGTAGGGGTAGTTGTAGAGCGTGGCCACCGTCGCCGGTTGCTCAAAGCCCTCGATCAGCATGCCCTCACGATCCAGGTCCGTAAAGCCCAGTGGCCCATGTATCTCGTCGCACCCCATCTCTCTGGCCCATCCCTCCACTGCCGAGAAGAGCAGGTCGACCACCCTCGTGTCGTCAATGAAGTCTACGTACCCAAACCTGGCCCGCCGCTGTCCCCACTTCTCGTTGGCCCGATGGTTGATGATTCCGGCGATGCGTCCGACGACTTCGTCGCCACGATAGACGAGGTAGCAGACGAGGTCACAAAACTCGAGAGAGGGATTCCGCCCTGGGGTGAGAGCATCGAGCTCATCACTCATGAGGAGGGGGACGTGATACGGGTCGCCATCGTACAAGTCGATGTTGAACCTCACAAAGTCCCTTAGCTCACTTCTGGTCCGAACCTTTTGGAGCCGAAGGGTCAGCGTCTCATGGTCCTTGTTCCGAAGGTAGCGTCTGACCTTGTTTTTGTATTCCTTGATTCCAAAGCTCATGGTGTGTCGTCTTTACTTCCCTATATGTGTGGATTGGCTTGCTGTCTAGCCACTCCCCCATGCTACAAAGATACCCAAAAATCTAGTTAGTCTCCCGATATCATGTCTCGGACAGACGTATCGGAAATAGAGACCCCCTTTCGCCCCAAAAGAGCAAAGTGCGACAGCCCCCTCAGGCGAACTTTGTTTTTCTTCTATCCGTCTAAGTGATCGCTTCTATCCGTGAAAACTTTTGCTTCTATCCGTGGAACCTTTTGCTTCTATCCGTGAAACCAAAGGCTCCTTGTAAGTGTTTGATTCTCAATATCTCCAAAAGAGGCTTTTTGACCCCGAAAATCGCCTGCTTTTTCACCTTTTTTAGAGGACTTTTGGAGGGAAAGGGTGTCGGTGTTTGCCGATCTAATTTATGTATTCCAAGGACTTTGTATTCAGAGGCTTTTCTATCACATGGCCCGGTCGGGTGACAAATCTGATCCTGGGAGGTCGCAACGCCCTTCTCCCAAGGGTGGAAAACCTGCGACGTTTGATTAATTGCCGAAAAATAGCTACCTTCGCACACTGAACGTGTGCAATACGATTAGCAACAATTGTGTATAAATGGCAACATTAGAAAAAATTAGAAACAGGGCAGGGTGTCTGGTCATGATTATTGGCTTTGCACTCCTAGCTTTCCTAGCCGGTGACCTGATCAATGGCGGGTCTACACTCCTGAGAGCGCGTGAGCTCAACGCTTTCTCTGTCAACAAAAAGACAGTCCAGATCCACGACTATACCGATAGAATAGAGCGTGCGACCGAGCAGTATCGAGCTCAAGGACAGAGCCTCAATGAGGCTCAGACCGTCCAGCTGCGCAACCAGATCTTCTCGACCATGGTGGCCGAGCAGATCTTGCATGAGGAGACCTCCAAGCTCGGCCTGACCGTCACACCGGAAGAGACCTTTGACCTTGTGCAGGGTGACCATATCTCACCGGTAATTCTCAGCAATCCGATGTTCGTCAACCCCGAGACAGGAGCATTCAACAAGGCAGATCTCCTCAATTTCCTCAAGACGATCAACGACAAGAACGGCAACTATGCCCCCGATGCACAAGCACAGATCAGCCAGCTCAAGGCAATGTGGGCCGATACCGAGAAGCAGGTGCGTGACTTTAGCTTGAGCGAAAAGTACACCAACCTTATCAGCAAGGCAATCGTGACCAATGCCATCGAGGTGGAGCATGCACTGGAGGCCAATCGCACCGAGGCGGACATCCTCTATGTCAGCCAAAATGCGAGACAGGTGAGCGACTCCTTGGTACAGGTCTCCGATGCAGATATCAAGGCCTACTACGACAGCCACAAGGAGTACATGCGTACTCAGCCCGGTGCTATCGTGGACCTAATCTATGCCAATATCACACCATCCGATGCAGACTTTCAGAAAGCACAAGAGGATGCCCAAGCCGCTCGCGAAGAGCTGAGCAGGGGGGATAATCCGGCTGTGGTGCTGAGTGAGTACTCCGACGTCCCCTACAACAACGTCTACATCACTATGGCGGACTTGCAAAACTCTGGGCTTTCGCAGCAGATCCTGGAGTTTGTCACCGGCGCCACGGTGGGGCAGGTGTCCGAGGTGATGACCGAGGGCAACAACTATATTGTAGCCATGCTCGCCGGCAAGAAAAACAGTGCCGAGAGCCTAAGGGTACGTCACATTGTGCTGGCACCCAAGGGCTCCTATGAGGGTCAAGTGAATGCAGACAGCTTGTTGCAAGTCCTGCAGGCTAGTCCCGCTACGTTTGCCACTGTGGCTGCAGAGCACTCCATGGATCGCAACTCCAGTAAGAACGGTGGCGAAATAGGATGGCTCAACGAGGCACAAGCCACACAATACATAGGTGCGGACTTTGCCGACGCTATCTACCACGCACAGGTCGGACGCCCATTTGCCTTCACCTCCAAGTATGGTGAGCACATCATATTGGTGGAAGAAGCGCGCCCCAATGTGGACAAGTACAATGTGGCACTGGCCGTCAATCAGGTGACCGCAAGCACCGATACGCACACTCGTATATACAACGAGCTAAGTCACTTCCTGACCACCAACAAATCCGTGGCAGGGATTGATACCGCAGCTGTCAACGCCGGCTATCAAGTCATGGATGACCTGAGAGTAATGAGTGCACAGCCTGTGATCGCCAACAATATCACAGACAGCCGTGAGGTGGTGCGCTGGGTCATGAACAACGACAAGGGACAAGTCTCCTCGATCATGGAGGCCGGTGACAAGTACGTCATTGCACGGGTGGTGGACAAGTTTGGCGAAGGCTACACCGACCTAAAGAGTGTGTCCGACCAGATACGTCCGATCGTGGCGATGGAGAAAAAGACGGACTACCTGTACGACAAACTGGTGGGTGCCGGATACAGCAGTCTGCAAGCCTATGCCGATGCTGTGAACCAACCTGTGGACACACTCTACAGTGTCAAGTACACCACACCGCAGCTCGAGGCAATCGGTGCTGAGCCGGCACTCAATGCAGTGGCCACCTATGCACCGCTCAACACCCCCACTCCCGTAAAGGGCAATGGCGCGGTATATCTGGCCAGTGTACTCCGTCGAGACCAAGATCCCAACGCTCGCAGTGAAGCCGCTGTGAGAGCCGACCTCATCAACGGCCGACGTGGCTTGGTGCGGATGCGTGCCCTCGAAGTGGTGATGGGCAAGGCTGACATCAAGGATCTCAGATGGAAGTTCTTCTGATCTCCTGACCGATAACAAAAAATCAGGTGGGGCCGTATCAACGCGAACGTTGGTACGGCCCCACTGCTTTTGTACGCCGATACTTTTCTTGCGCTACGGTGACGGCCGTAGTCTCACGGTACTACCCAACGTATGCCTAGATTTTGCGGCGGGGGTGTGTATGCGGATTTCCAAATTTTGCTATATTTGTTTTGATGGCAATAGCCTGATACGCCGGCGGAGCCGACGTCTACACCCAAACCTTTTTCAGTAGAGACAAAGTGACTATGGCAAAGAAAAACTACGTACTGGACACCAATGTCATCCTCCATGACTCAAACTGTATAGCCAACTTTGAGGACAACAACGTCTACATCCCTATCACGGTACTCGAGGAAGTGGATCGTTTCAAGAAAGGCTACGACCAGATCAACTTTAATGCCCGTAGCTTTAGTCGCATCTTGGACGAAAGTCTCGAGAAGAGCGGAGAGAGTGTCCGCGTCCTCGTCAATGGCGTCCAAATCAACTCGGACGGTGGACGACTCTTCATCCTCACCAATGGAGAACGTCACCCCAAGATACACGAAGTCTTTCAGACAGAGATCAATGACCATAGGATCCTATCCGCCACACTGACACTGGCCGAAAGCGACAAGACCCATCCGACAATATTGGTCACAAAAGATGTCAACCTCAGGATCAAGGCTATAGCACTTGGACTGAAGACGGAGGACTACACTACCGACCAAGTAGACCCGCAGGACATTTTTGCACCCACTAACCAAGAGGTGGAGATCGCCGACTCCGGTGTAGTGGACAGCCTCTATCTCTCTCGCTCAAGTGGTATACCGGTGGAGGAGGCCAAGCTGCCTTTCGCTCCAATCCCCAACCAAACCTTTGTCCTCAATAGCCCAAAGGGAACGGCGCTTGTGCGTGTGGATGCTGAAGCCAAAACCCTACGCACAGTCGAGAAAAAGACCCTCACCGGGATTTCGCCCCGCAATGCGGAGCAAGCCCTTGCGCTAAATGTGCTTGCAGATCCCTCTCTGTCGTTGGTGGCACTCACCGGCACTGCCGGGACCGGCAAGACGCTACTGGCACTGGCTGCCGCACTCTCGCAAATGGACGACTATCAGCAGATCCTCCTGGCACGCCCCATCGTAGCACTCTCCAACAAAGATATAGGCTTCCTCCCCGGCGGCTACAAGGAGAAGATCGCCCCCTACATGCAACCCCTATTTGACAACCTGAGCGTCATAAAAAATCAGCTCGGTGCCACCTCCGCACAATATCAAAGGATAGAGGAGCTCCAGAAAGATGAGCGACTTGTCATAGAGGCTCTGGCATTCATCCGCGGAAGATCTCTCAACCACACCATCTGCATCATCGATGAGGCGCAGAACCTTACACCACAGGAGATCAAGACGGTCATCACGCGCGCCGGTGATCATACCCGCATGATCTTCACCGGAGATGTACGACAGATCGACTCCCCCTACTTGGAGGTCTACAGCAATGGCCTATCCTACATGATCGAGCGTATGAAAGGGGAGAGCTTTTTCGCACACGTGAATCTCGTCCACGGTGAGCGATCACAACTCAGTGATGTGGCCGCCCGCAAGCTCTAGCCCCCTATTCACACCCGCTCCCGTAGCAACGTAATCCAACCAATCCAACAACTATGGCAAAAAGAAGTATTCAGTTTAGTCTCATGTACCGGGACATGTACCAAAGCTCCGGTAAGTACCAGCCTCGTGCCGAGCAATTGGAGCGTATCGCTCCCGCTATCATAGATATGGGGTGTTTCGCACGAGTGGAGACCAATGGAGGCGCCTTTGAGCAAGTGCAGCTCCTCTATGGCGAAAACCCCAACCACGCCGTGCGTGCTTTTACTCATGCGTTCAACGAGGTGGGGATCAAGACCCATATGCTTGACCGAGGACTAAACGGACTACGAATGTACCCCGTACCTGCTGATGTACGACGGCTCATGTATCGGGTGAAAAAGGCCCAAGGAGTGGATATAACCCGGATCTTTGATGGACTCAACGACCCACGGAACATTATCCCATCCATTGTGTATGCCAAAGAGGCCGGGATGACTCCACAAGGAACCCTCTGTATCACACACTCCCCTGTCCATACAGTCGACTACTATGTAGGCGTAGCTGTACAGCTCATTGAGGCCGGTGCCGAGGAGATCTGTCTAAAAGATATGGCAGGAGTAGGTCGTCCCGCTACACTGGGAAAGATCGTGCGGGAGATCAAAGCCGCCTATCCGAATATCACGGTAGAGTATCACGGACATACCGGGCCCGGCTTTTCTGTCGCATCCATGCTGGAGGTGGCAAGGGCAGGTGTCGATATCTTGGATGTGGCTGTCGAGCCCCTTGCTTGGGGAAAGATTCACCCGGATGTCATCACCATACAAGCTATGCTGGATGATGCTGGCTTTGATGTCCCCAAGGTGAACATGAACGCCTATATGAAGGTCCGTGCGCTGACCCAGGAGTTTTTGGATGATTTTTTGGGCTATTTCACCAACTACACCAATCTCCGCATGAATTCCCTACTTGTCGGCTGTGGCCTACCTGGGGGCATGATGGGATCCATGATGGCTGACCTAAAAGGGATCCACTCGGCCATCAATATGTTTCACCGCCAAAACAATACCCCGGAGCTCTCCATGGACGATCTTTTGGTCAAGTTGTTTCAGGAGGTGGAGTACACCTGGCCTCGGCTTGGATACCCACCACTGGTCACGCCATACAGCCAATATGTCAAGAATATTTCGCTCATGAATGTCTTCAACATGGAGCGTGGCGAAGGACGCTGGCAAGCCATCGATGCCAAAGCATGGGATATGATCCTGGGCAAGGCCGGTAGACTACCGGGCAAGCTAGACCCTGAGATCATAGAGCTGGCAAAGGAAAAGGGCTATGAATTCACGGACGAGGATCCGCAAAACAACTACCCCGATGACCTTAACAGGTACCGCAAGATCATGGATGATGAAGGGTGGGCATATGGACAGGATGACGAGGAGCTATTCGAGCTGGCGATGCATGAGCAGCAGTATCGAGACTACAAGAGTGGTGTGGCCCGTGAGAGATTTTTGGAAGACCTCGCCAAGCTCAAGGCCGAAAAGCAAGCAAAAGAGGGCTATACCGTAGAGGATGTCCGAGCACTGGAGCGTGCGAACCTTGTACCGGTGGTGGCACCAATCAGCGGTCAACTCTTTTGGGAAGTAGACTGCCTGGATCGCTCCGTCGCACCGGCCATTGGCACCAAGTACGCAGAGGGTGACACCATCGCATTTGTGCAGTCCCGCGAGACCTATAGTGTAGATGTCCCGATCCTCATCTCAGGCACACTCCGTGAGGTAGTGGGCAAGCAGGGTGCTTTTGTCCAAAAAGGTGAGGCTATTGCCTACCTTGCGCCTAAGGAATGAGCGAAGAGGAGCACCAAACTGTCTTTGACCCCATAAGGCGACAGCGGGTCCGGCTCACGCCGGAGGAGCGTGTCCGACAAGCCATGGTCCATGCGTTGGTACACGACTATGGCTATCCACCAGAGTTGATGGCCAATGAGGTTACCATTACGGTTGGAAAAGTGACACGACGTTGCGACACCGTGGTCTACTCACGTGATCGTACCCCGCTGATGATCCTGGAGTATAAGGCTCCCCGAGTCGACCTGAATGAGAAGGTCGTACTGCAAGCTTTTCAGTACAATAGTGTCCTCTGTGTGCCGGTCATTGTCTTGGCCAATGGACCTAGGATACTGGCCTATCGAATCGGGTACAACGGTGATTCGACCACGTTGCTGTCGGATTTTCCATCCTATGAAGCATTGCTGGAGATGCGCTTGCGGTAACCTGTGGGGATAGTCACTGAGGAGATCTGAAGTAAAAAAAGGTGAGGGAGTGCCTTTTGGGCACTCCCTCACCTTTTTTGAGAGACCTTGCTTAGCTTTTATTGGTGCTCAAGCTTCAGAGTCTCTGTGGGGATGTCGCATACGCTCTCAGGGCCAAAGTACTGGATTGGTCCGGGATAGACGTAGCAGGTGTTTTTTGCCCACTCTTCTCTGTTGGCCTCAAAGGTCTTGAATGGTGCGCCCTCTAGGTCTACCAGAGCTTTGCGAATAACGGGCTTTAGCTCGCCATGGCGTCGCTCGATATTCATCATCATCGTGATAGGGATACCTCCGGGGATCCATTCCTTTACATTTTTGGTCAGGTTGCGTACCGAGCTCATGTAGCCGGTCTTTCCGGATGCGATGAGCTGCGATGCGGTGTAGCCCAGCGTGTAGCAGTAGTCGGAGTCAAAGTTGGATGGAGCTGCACAGCGTCCTTCGTAGCCAAAGAAGTGGCGCTGTACCGCAAACTTGCCTGAGTACTTGCCCTCTTCTTTCCACTTTGCTAGCTTGGCTTCTACCATTGTCGCCAGTAGTTTTTCGGTCTCGATCAGCGAAACTTGGACATTGCCATGTGGATCGCGATCTGCTGTGAGTTGCTGTGCTACTTCAGCAGGTAACTCGGAGAGGATCTGGGCATTTTGGGAGGATAGGTGCTGTGCGACCACTCTCGGAAGCTCCTCCTTGGACACGCCTGCCAGCTCTTTTTCCTTTTTGGCCATCACGTCGTTTAGCTCGCTGATCAGAGCGCGCATGGCGGGAATGAACTCAATGAGCCCCTCGGGGATAAGGACAGTACCAAAGTTGTTACCCTCCTCAGCGCGCTTGGCTACGGCCGTGGCGATCTGCTTGACGATGTCGTCCAGGCTTTGCTCCTTGGCCTCTACCTCCTCTGAGATGATGCAGATATTGGGTTGTGTCTTCAGTGCACACTCTAGAGCAATGTGGCTTGCGGAACGCCCCATCAGCTTGATGAAGTGCCAGTACTTGCGAGCAGAGTTGCAGTCACGCTGGATATTGCCGATGACTTCGGAGTATACTTTTGTGGCGGTGTCAAATCCAAATGAGGTCTCGATCTGCTCATTTTTGAGGTCACCGTCGATAGTCTTTGGACAACCGATCACTTGTACTCCGGCATCGATAGCTTTGTAGTACTCAGCGAGTACGCAGGCGTTGGTATTGGAGTCATCTCCACCGATGATGACAAGTGCACGTATGCCCAACTCACGAAGGATCGTGAGGCCTTTATCAAACTGCTCCTTTGTCTCGAGCTTGTCTCTTCCGGACCCAATGATATCGAATCCTCCTGTGTTGCGGTACTCGTCAATGATGTCGGAGGTGAGCTCTTTGTACTTGTGGTTGATCAATCCGGCAGGTCCCATCAGGAATCCATACAGCCTGCTGTCCGGGTGGATGCTCTTGATGCCGTCAAAAAGTCCGGCAATCACATTGTGCCCACCGGGTGCTTGTCCTCCGGAGAGGATCACCCCTACATTGATGGGGGCTTTCGCACCGGACTCGGCACCGGACTCAAAGGTCACGGTCGGCAGACCATAGGTGTGAGGAAATAGCCTTTTTACCTCATCCCTGTCGGCCACGGACTCTGTGGCGTTTCCTTCGATGGCGTGAAGGTCGTTGTGCAGTACCGGTGGCATCTTCGGCTGGTAGACAGCACGTGCTTTTTGTAGCGAACTAATCTTCATTTCTCTTATGATTACTTGGTATTTTATGAGTTATTTACGGTTGCGTGACCCGGGCCTTCGCTTGTCATTGATTCGCACAAAGCCATACATTAGGATTAGATTGGCCGCGATGACAAGACAACAAAGGCTGAAAAATGTCTGCCTCAACCCCTCCAGCGTAATGTAGCAGACGATTGAGGCCACTATGGACAGCGTGGCTAGGATAAGTAGGACTTTTTTGAGCGTTGCCCAAAATTTTGGTGTCGGTGCTACCATGGTGGAGATGTGTCTTAGTGTGTGAGTGTACCTTTGGGTACCATTCTATGCAAATATAACGAAAAGTGAGCTATTCCGCTAGTTGGCGCGCTTGGTAAACGCCACTCCACCTCTCGGCACTGTACGGATCTTGGCCCACGAAAAGGTCTAGAGGGTAGGCGATGTACTCTAGGAATAGTCCTTTGGCGGATGCTGTGGTGGTGATCAAGCTCCGGTCCTGCAGTCGCAAGTAGTCTGCCGGGGTGTCAGGGCTAATTTTTCCCCGACCCACCTCTAGCAGTGTACCTACTATGGCTCGGACCATGTTGCGCAAAAAGCGGTTGCTAGAAATGTGAAAAACCCACTCCGTCGCCCCCACTTGGGACCATTTTGCCTCGGTGACTGTGCAGAGGTGGTTGTTGACTTGGCTGTGTTTTTTGCTGTAGGTCGTGAAGTCGTGCGTGCCTAAGAGTAGGCCGGCCGCTTGGTTCATGGCCACAAAGTCTAGTCCCGGTGCGGTGATCCGAAAGTCTCGTCCAAAAGGGCTCGGCTCCGTGCTGAGGTAGTAGCCGTATCGGCGTTCTGTGGCCGAAAACCTTGCATGGGCATCGGGGTGTACGGGGTAGAGTCCGTATAGGGTCAGGTCTGGGGGGAGAAATCTATTGGCTCGGTAGACGATGTCTCCGGGGGTGAGCCCTTCCGGGAGGTTGAGATCCATGTGTGCCACCATCCATCGGGCGTGTACTCCGGTGTCGGTCCGTCCTGCTCCGGTGATGGTCACTTCTTGTCTTAGCAGTGTGCTCAGCCTTTCTTGGAGTACGCCTTGTACTGTTCTGCCTGTGGCTTGCACTTGCCAGCCAAGGAAGTCGGACCCATCGTAGCCTAGTGTCGCAAAGTATCTAGTCATGATGGTAGGGGTGGTTGTTGAGGATCGTGAGTCCGCGGTAGACTTGCTCCACAACGAAGAGCCGGACGAGCTGATGGTTCAGCGTCATCCGGCTGAGAGATATTCGGTTGGGGATCTTTTGGTAGACTGCTTCGGAGAATCCATAAGCACCTCCTATGATCAGGATCAGTCGTCTAGGGGTGGTCTGCATCTTTTTCTGAAGCAGTGCCGAGAATCCTCGGGAGCTGTACTCCGTTCCGTTTTCGTCAAGTAGGATGGCCTCATCTTGTAGCCCGATGGCGTTTAGGATGGCCTCTCCTTCCAGTTGTTTTTGCTTCTCTTTGCTCTCCTTTTTGGAGATCTTGACTGCCGGCAGTATCTCTACCGCTATAGGTAAAAAACGATTGGCTCGCTTGAGGTACTCATCTATGAGTGCCTGTATGTGGTGTGAGTCCGTCTCTCCTACGAGGAGGATTGTGATCCCCTGCATCTTTGCCGGGTGCCGGTTTTGGGGGTTATCAGTCTTTTTTCGCAGCGTACTGCTTGTTTAGGTACTCGATCACTTCGTCTGTGATGTCGTACACCTTCTCTGCGTAGAGGATGTTGTCGTTGAGTGAGTTGGATAGGATGAGCTGATAGTGCCCGTGCAGTGCGTTGTAGGTTTTGATCTGGCTCATGATGGTGTCTCTCAGTGCAACATTCATGGCATTTTGGTCTTGGAGCATCTCGTTGTTTAGTCTTTGGCTCAGCTCCTGAAACTCTTGCTGACGCTTGAGGATGCGCTCTTGCTCTCTTTTGGCTCGGTCTTGGTCGAAAAAGGCGTTGTTCTCTACTTTTCTCTGAAAGTCTCTCATGTCGGACTCCAGAGAGCGTCCTTGCTCATTGATGGTGGCTTGGTTGGACTCAGCCTTTTTCATGAATTCATCTTGCAGGTGCTTGGAGTACTCGTAGTTGGTGAGGAGTGAGTCCAGGTTGACATACGCTAGTGGCATCACGGCTGTGGCGGAGTCTCCGGAGCCGATGGTGCGCGGTGCCGGAGTGTTGTTTTTGCTCGTAAAGTGGAGTACGAATAGTACAGCGACACAAATTGCCAAGAGTGCTGTGATGATGGTATTGGTAGAGTTCTTCATTGTGTGTTGTTATAAAAAACCTCTTTTGTTCGTTGGATGTATTTCGTCTTATGTGGATTGCTTTTTTGGGGTAGATCACGCTTGTTGCTCGCCTATTCGGTCAAATAGGTTTTTGTGACGCTGTGCTTCTCGGTGCTGGCTCCTGTGGCAGGATAGTCCACGCTTGCGTAGCTCCGGCTGATCCTCTACGTGAGAGGAGGGAAAGCCCCAGCGCTTTGTGAAAAAAACGCGGATACCGAGCAACAGTACGGATATAGCGACTAGGAGTAGTGTTATGATGAGTAGTCGTGCCAATCGATTTTGTGATCTGGACTTTTGGGTTTGCGTTTGATATAAAACTATCTACCTCGCAAAGATAAGTTTTTTCCTAACGCCGACAAAACTATTCTAGCCGAACTTTCCTGAGAATATCGCTTGTTTCAAAAAAAACATCCATGGCCGAGAATCCTTTTGTGGTTGTGGATTCGTCCTGCCATGGATGTGTGTGTTCTTTTTTCCCTCGTTTCTACTTCACCTCTGTGTCGGAAGAGACGAGGCCGGTGAGCTTTTTGAGGCTCGTCGTCTGCGGGGCTACGTTATTTGAGCCTGCGCGCTCCGTCGCCGATGATTACATCGTAGACTTTTGGTGCGTGTCCAAACTTTTCTGTGAAGCGTTTTATGGCATCGTCGATGAACTTGTCGTGGAGCTCGTCCTTGACGAGGTTGATCGTACAGCCGCCAAATCCGCCGCCCATCACTCGTGAGCCTGTGACACCGTTGTCTTTTGCGATGTCGTTGAGTACATCGAGCTCTTCGCAGGATACTCTATACAGTTTGCTCATGCCGTGGTGCGTCTCGTACATTTTCTGTCCGACCAGTTCGTAGTCACCTCTTTTGAGTGCTTCCGAGACATCCATCACTCTCTGGATCTCCTCGATCACGTACTCTGCGCATAGGTAGTCTTCGTGGCTGACCTGGTCTTTGACCTCTTGGAGCATGGCCAGTGTTGCATCGCGGAGAGCCTTGACCTCGGGGTGCTTTTTTTGGATGTGGGCGACGACGTTTTCGCAGGAGCGACGACGGTCGTTGTAGGCACTGGAGGCTAGTTCATGCTTCACGACCGAGTCGAGCAGCACGAGGCGGTAGCCTTTGGGGTCAAAGGGGAAGTACTCGTACTCGAGTGATCGGCAGTCGAGACGCATGATGTGGCCGGCTTTGCCATGGATGCTGGCAAATTGGTCCATGATGCCGCAGTTGACGCCTACGTAGTTGTGTTCTGTCTTTTGCCCCACTATGGCTAGCTCAAATTTTTCGATCTTGCCTGCCCCAAAGATTTCGTTGAAGGCGGTGGCGTAGCAACTCTCGATAGCTGCGGATGAGGACATTCCGGCTCCGAGAGGTACATCTCCGGCAAAGACGGTGTCAAAGCCTTTGACCTCCACGCCGCGTTTGATCATCTCCTGTGCCACACCGTAGAGGTATTTGGCCCAACCCTCTTTGGGGAGGTCCTCTTTGCCGAGGCCAAATGTGCTACTCTCGTCCAGGTCGATGGCATAGGCATTGACTCGGTCGGTATCATTAGGTCGGATGACCATGGTGATTCCCTTGTCTACTGCGCCGGGAAAGACGAAGCCATCATTGTAGTCGGTGTGCTCACCGATGATATTGATGCGCCCGGGTGCGAAGTAGACGTGTCCAGTAGCGCCATCAAAATGCTTGGCAAAGTGGCTCTTTACGAACTCTATATCTTTCATGCGATCTTATTGTTTTTGGTGATTAAATATGCCCCTTGTCGGCCTTCATTACTTTGTGTCCGCTGAATGCGTAGTAGAGCAGGTAGAGCTCGCCTACGATTACGATAACCCAAGTCCAAGTCCAGTTGCCAATAGAGTCGGCGAGGACACCCTGGAGTAGGGGAAGTACGGCACCGCCTACCACACCCATCATCAGGAGCCCGGAGCCCTTGGCTGTGTATCGTCCAAGTCCCTTGATGGCGAGGTCAAAGATAGCAGGCCACATGATGGAGTGGAAGAGACCCACGCCACAGAGAAGCCACGGATTGCCTGTCGACATAGATGCCGCTACTAGGAGCATGGCCGCTATAGAGGCGATCAAGAGCTGTGTCTGAGCCGCAATGCCGCTAAGGAAGCTACCTACTGCTCTACCAATCAGCATCCCAAACCAGTAGAGGGAAGCCAGCTTGGCGGCTGAGGCTATAGTAAATCCACCCTCCTTGATTGCAAAGAGATTGATGTTGGACCCTACACAAACCTCCACACCCACGTAGAAGAAGATAGCAACCACTCCCAGCACCAGGTGGCGGAAGCTCAGGATGCTATCAGGCAGTTTCTCATCTTTGCCTACTGCTGTGGATGGGATCTCCGGAAGGTTCAGTGATGGTAGGACTGCCGCAATGACCCCCACGATGATCATCAATACCAGGATCGGAATGTACAAGGAGGTAATGTTGATCTCAAGACCTGTCTTGCCGTTGAAAATCAGGAATGCCACTAGGAGCGGGCCAATGGTGGTCATGAGGGAGTTGCCCGTGCCGGCGATGCTCTGGCGGGTTACTCCTGTAGTGCCACGTACTTCGCATGCCACGATGTAGGGGTTGATCACCGCTTGCAGGAATGTCAGTGCGGTACCGGCTACGAATGCAGCGAACAGAAAGATATAGTACGCTACCGGAACCACTGTCGGACCCTCATACTTGAAGTCATCGCCTATCGATTTTGCTTGGTCCAAAATAGGCTGGAATGTCACCAGGTCGTGCTTGGTGAAGACATAAGCGGAGAGCTGATAGAGGCCAAATGCGCAGATCAGAATAACGAGTCCGGTAATCAAAGCGGACTTATAGCCATTCTTCTGGATATACCGTGAGCTTGGAATACCCATTACCAGATAAGCCAAGAAAAAAGCAAATACCAGGAGCGTGGTGAGCGTATTGGTCATATTGCCCCCCATGATTAGGTAGGCAGACTGCATGGGCGCCTGGAATTGTTGATTGATACTGGTGATGAGTCCCACCAGAGACATAAGCACCACCATGATGATAAATGGCGCCATGTAGCTGTGCTTCTGATTGTTGGCTGTGTTTGTTGTCATTGGTTTAATTTCTAAAAATATGTTGATGTATAGTTTTTACTCTGTCACTCCAAAGCGGTAGGAGGTTTTGCTACGATAGGTCTCGCCCGGACGAAGTACCGTGGTCGGGTACTCAGGCTTGTTGGGACTGTCCGGGTAGTGCTGTGTCTCAAAGCAGACAGCCGACCGGGCCGGGTAGCGGCTTTCGCCTTTGCCTCTCATGTTGCCGGTCATCCAGTTGCCGGTATAGAGTTGCATGCCGGGCTCTGTGGTGAGGACTTCCATCCGGATGCCCGTTCGGGGCGATCGGCAGTCGGCCACGACCTCGTACTCTCCCGGTGCCTTTTGGTCCAGTATATAGGTATGGTCGTACCCTCTTGCCCATCTCAGCTGATCAATGTCCTCATCGATACGCTCTCCGATCTCGTGGAATGCCACGAAGTCAAAGGGTGTGCCGGCCACCTCCTTAGCATCTCCATATGGTATGGCGACTTCGTTTGTAGGCAGGTAGCGGGTGGAGTTGATTTTCAGTTCGTGATCGTGTATGGTCTCCACGCCTTCGCCCGAGAGGTTGAAGTAGGAGTGGTTGGTCAGGTTGATCACTGTGGGCTTGGTGGTTGTCGCCTCGTAGTCGATCTCAAGCTCGCCATTGCGGAGGGTGTAGGTCACGGTCGCCCGCACCTCGCCCGGAAATCCCTCCTCGCCGTCCGGTGATACCACCGACAGCACTACGTGGCTGTCACTCTGTTCTACCACATCCCATACCTTGGCGTTGAACCCCTTGTAGCCCCCGTGGAGGCAGTTGGGGCCATTGTTGATGGGGAGCAAAAAGGTCTCGCCATCGATCTCAAAGCGACCGTTGGCTATACGATTGCCGTACCGACCAATGATGGAGCCAAAGTACTGCTCCTCGCTCTGAATGTAGTCTCCAAGTGTGTCATGTCCGAGGACGACATCGACCGGGTTGCCGTGGCGGTCCGGGGTGATCAGTGTCACGATCTTGCCTCCGTAGTTGGTCACATCGGCTTGGAGCCCTTTGCCATCGGTCAGATGGATCAGGCGTACCGGTTTGCCGTCCAGTGTTTTTTTGAAACTCTCCGCCCGAAGGGCTGAGGATTGTGGATAGATATTCATAAACTGTGAGTTGGTTGCTATTGAGGCTAACTAAAAAGTGCCTAGTTATGCCGATTCGTACGTTTCAAAGTTACTAAAGAAATACGGAAAGCAAAAACAATCCTAAAGAGTGTTACCGTTGTCTCTCTCGTGGCGTTTCCACCCCCATTTGTCCGCAGCTGAAAACGCTTCGGCAGTGCGGGTCGCTCATTAGTGGGCGAGTGTTTATTCAGCAGATAATCAGCCGGATAGGTTATTCGTAGAGTGCGAAGAGGGGGTGTCGGTTTGACGGACGTATTGTCAGAAAAAAACTTTTTTCTAAATTTGCGCACTTTTTTTTTGAACCAACTAGATTAGAATTAAGATGAAGTCAGCGCTACGAAAAGGCCTCTGCCTGTTCCTTGGAGCCACTCTCCTATTGGCTTGTGCAGGGACACCGGGACACACGCCCACTCCACCAACCCCAAAAGAAAAAGAGCAACCCACCCCCACTCCTCCCGAGAAGGAGAAGGAGAAAGAAAAGGAGCCTGAGGCCCCCACCCCCACTCCTCCCGAGAAGGAGAAGGAGAAAGAAAAGGAGCCTGAGGCCCCCGCCCCCACTCCTCCCGAGAAGGAGAAAGAGAAGGAGCCCGAGGCCCCCGCACCCACACCTCCTGCACCACCCAAGGAGAAAGAAAAGGAGCCCGAGCAACCGGCACCGACCCCTACGCCACCTTGCGAAAAGAGTACCAATATACTGGGCAAGTGGAGAGTGGCCAAAGCTTCCAAGGACTACGCAAAAGGTAGGTGGGAGCAAAAAGATAAGTCGGAGCAATCCATATATGTGTTTGAGAAAAACGGAGCCTACAGTTTCTCTCTATCCCTAAATGGTGTGACGTTTGCAAATATAAGCGGTACCTATGCTTTCGACACCAAGACACTAACCATCACCCCCAAGGGTCAGGCCGGTGGCCTCTCCGGCTCGTACGAGGTCATGACCTGCTCCGCCGATGGCAATGAGTACACCCTGAAGGGCAAAGCGGATGGAAAAGGTTTTGTCCTCGTGAGAGTACCTTAGACCGCTTCGGCGCATTTGACAATCAGGCCCCCGACCGGTCCGGCAGTCTATGGAACTGCCCCGGTCGGGGGTCGGTCTCTCCTGAGGGGTCGAAGTCGCGAGGGAGGGGGGCGCTTTTTGGCGGAAAAAACATGGGGTGAAACAAGGGCTAAAAGGGCGATTTTGGAGTCCCCAAAAAGTCTCTTTTTGGGGGTCTTGATAATCAGATACTTGCAGGAGGCCCTGAGTTTCACGGATAGAAGCGCAACTTTTCACGGATAGAAGCAAAAGTTTTCACGGATAGAAGCCATCGCTTAGACAGATAGGAGAAAAAATGGTGTGGAGTAACTCTAAATAATTCGGTGTGTGGTATCCCGGTGACGAAAAGAGAAAAATTTGTGGGAATAATGTATCTTTGCTTGGGAGGTTGTACACAGACAAAGGTCACATATGACACGAAAAGATCTACTGCAACAAATACAGGCAAAGCGCTCCTTTCTGTGCGTTGGGCTGGATAGTGATCCTCTGAAGATCCCTGGACACCTGGGTACTGGGGCTGAGGGCGTCTTGGAGTTCAATAGACAGGTGGTGGATGCCACCGCTCCATATACAGTGGCGTACAAGCCCAATGTCGCTTTTTACGAAGCCATGGGGTACCGAGGACAGCAGGTCCTGGAGGAGACAATCGGGTACATTCGGACGAAGTATCCCGAGATTTTTGTGATACTGGATGCCAAGCGAGGAGATATCGGCAATACCTCCAGCCTCTATGCCCGTGCGGCGTATGAGGTATTGGGCGCCGATGCGGTGACCGTGGCACCCTACATGGGCTCGGACAGTGTGTCGCCCTTTTTGGCCTATGAGGGTAGGTGGGTCGTCCTGCTGGCCTTGACCTCCAACCAAGGGTCGGCGGACTTTCAGCACCTAAAGTTTGAGGACGGCCGTACTGAGCTGTACGAGCAGGTGCTGCGTACCTCGGCCACGTGGGGGGATGCGGATCGGATGATGTATGTGGTGGGAGCCACTCAGCCGGAGTACTTTAGGCAGATCCGAGAGATCGTCCCCCACTACTTTCTTTTGGTCCCCGGTGTCGGTGCGCAGGGCGGTAGCCTGGCCGAAGTCTGTCGCTATGGGCTCAATGATGAGTGCGGGTTGCTTGTCAACTCCTCTCGTGGGATCATATTTGCCGGGAACGGTCCGGACTTTGCCGCCAAGGCGGCCGAGCAGGCCAAAAAACTCCAAGAGGAGATGGCCGAGCAGCTGAGGAGTAGGGGGATCGTTTGAAAACGCAAGTTTTAGAAAAAGCAATCAGTAGAGGCAAGTGAAGAAAATAGAGATAACAGCCGGGCAGGTGGCCGAATACTTGCACGGGACAGTAGTCGGAGACCCCAATGTTGTGCTCTCCAACTTTAGTAGTATAGAGAAGGGTGGAGCGGGAGATCTGAGCTTTTTGTCCAATGCGGCGTATGAGCATTTCTTGTACACCACGTCCTGTAGTGCCGTGCTGGTCAATCGGGACTTTGAGCCTCAGGGAAAAGTCACCGCGACACTGATCTGTGTCGACAATGCCTATGAGTCTCTGGCGACACTCCTCAAGATCCTCAAGGGGCAGTCTCATCTGGAGCCGGGCGTCTCCGAGCTGGCGGTAGTACACCCGACCGCTGAGGTGGATGCCACAGCCTATATTGGCCCACTGGCCTATGTGGGTGAGCATACCAAGGTCGGAGCCCGTTGTGCGATCATGCCACAGGCTTTTGTCGGGAAAAACTGCACCATCGACGAGGAGACCAAGATCTACCACCAGGCTGTCATCTGTGACCATACAATCATCGGAAAGCGGTGTATCATCCACTCCGGTGCGGTAGTCGGCTCAGACGGCTTTGGGTTTGCTCCGACGGAGGAGGGGTACGAAAAGATCCCCCAGACCGGCAAAGTGATCCTGGAGGACGATGTGGATGTGGGTGCCAACTCCTGTATAGACAGAGCCGTATTGGATGCCACAATCATTCGCAAAGGCGTAAAGATAGACAACCTGGTGCAGTTGGCACACAATACAGAGGTGAATGAGCATACTGTCATAGCCGCACAGTCCGGTGTGGCAGGCTCTACCAAGCTAGGTGCTTGGAACCGGCTGGGAGGCCAAGTGGGGGTGTCCGGACACCTCCATACAGCGGACAGGGTGACCTTTGCCGCACAAGCCGGGGTGATCAGTGACGTCGACAAGGAGGGAACTTACTTTGGATCACCGGCACAGCCACACTTCCAAGCCATGAAAGCGGCCGCCAAGTACATCACTCTTCCCGAGATGGACCGAGAGCTAAAAAGGCTGCGCAAGGAGGTGGAGGACCTCAAGAGACTACTGGCCGAATCGGCAAACGAAAAAGCAATCAAGTAGAGCGACATGGACAATAAGCAACATACACTGGCCGGATCATTTGAGCTCCGCGGAAAGGGACTCCATACCGGACTGGAGATACACATCAAGTTTTGCCCGGCAGAGGACAACTACGGCATCCGGATCCGTCGTGTGGATCTGCCTGACAAACCCACTCTGCAGGCGCTGGCCGAATACGTGACCAAGACTGAGCGAGGGACGATACTATCCGATGACAAAATGAAGGTGAGTACCGTCGAGCATGCCATGGCGGCACTGTATGCTCTCGGTGTCGACAACTGTCTGATAGAGGTGGACGCTCCGGAGTTTCCGATCATGGATGGCAGCACCAAGCCCTTTGTCGAAAAGATACAAGAGGTGGGCCTGGAAGAGCAATCCCAGGTGAGGGAAGAGTACATAGTGACCAAAAAGATGGAGGTGAGTGATCCCTCTACCGGTGCCCGTCTCACCTTGTTGCCGGACGATAGATTTTGCGCCAATGTGCTTATTTCGTTTGACTCGGCCATCCTGTCCAATCAGTATGCGACGCTTGAGTCGTTGGAGGACTTTGCCGACGAGATGGCCGGTGCCCGTACCTTTGTTTTTGTGCGCGAAATAAAGGGACTGCTGGAGAAGGACTTGATCAAAGGGGGGGATCTGGACAATGCAATCGTCATCTATGATCAACCACTCCCACAAGAGCAGATGGACCGCCTCACAAGCTCTATAGGAGTCAGTGGTATACCGGCTGATCAGCTAGGCTACATCAACCACAGACCACTCCAATACAACAACGAGCCGGCACGCCACAAGCTGCTGGACTTGGTGGGAGACTTGGCTTTGATCGGCTGTCGCCTGAGAGGACGTGTGATTGCCACCTGTCCCGGACACTCGATCAATAGCAAGTTGTCGAAACTGATCCGCAAGGACATCCGACAAAATCAGGAGCGTGCCCCCCTTTATGACCCCAATAGAGAGCCACTCATGGGGATCAAGGAGATCAATAAGTTTTTGCCACACCGGTACCCCATGTTGATGGTGGACAAGGTGATGGAGATCAGCTCAAACGATATAGTGGCGGTCAAGAACTTCTCGATCAACGAGCCTTTTTTCCAAGGGCACTTCCCGGGTGAGCCGGTTGTGCCGGGGGTATTGCTGGTGGAGGGTGCCGCTCAGGTAGGGGGTATCATGGTGATGAACCAGCTCAAAAAGAATGTCGCCGGCTACTCGACCTACTTCATGAAGATCGAAAACACCAAGTTTAGGCACAAGGTCGTACCCGGAGACACAGTTGTTTTCCGAGTGATCTCCATGGCCCCTGTCCGTCGTGGCATGGCAAGCCTGAGGGGCTTGGGCTTTGTGGGTGATAAGCTGGTCTTTGAGACAGAGTTTTTGGCACAGGTAATCAAGAATGAAGACAAAATAGTCGATAATGAGTAGTACCAATCAGATAAGTGAACTGGCAGTCGTCCACCCGGACGCTGTATTGGGCGAGGGAGTGCGAGTGGATGCTTTTGCAATCATTGAGGACAATGTCACTATCGGTAGAGGCACGCATGTGCACTCCGGAGCTATTATCCGAAGTGGGGCCCGTATAGGTGAGGAGTGTCAGATTCACCCCTATGCGGTCATTTCCGGTCTGCCACAGGATCTGAAGTTCAGGGGTGAGGAGACCACTGCGGAGATAGGCGACCGCACAACGATACGTGAGTGTGTCACTGTCAGCCGTGGCACCGCCTCCAGGGGGGTGACCAAGATCGGCAGTGACTGCCTAATCATGGCCTATGCACACGTTGCTCATGACTGCGTGGTGCACAACCATGTGATTCTCGGAAATGCATCCCAAATAGCGGGAGAGGTGGAGATCATGGACTATGCCATCTGTAGCGGTGGTACATTGGTCCACCAATTTGTACGGATAGGTGATCATGCAATGATACAGGGTGGTTCGCGCCTGGTGATGGATATACCGCCCTATACGCTTATTGGACGTGAGCCGGCATCCTATTGTGGCATCAATATCGTGGGGCTCAGGCGTCGCAACTTCTCCAATGAGCAGATCTTTAGGATCAACGACATCTATCGTACCCTGTACAACAGGGGGCTCAACAACAGTGATGCGCTCAGGACGATAGAGCTCGAGAGTGAGCCCAGCCCGGAGCGAGACAAAATACTGGAGTTCATCAAGTCCTCGAAACGAGGTATCGTCCGTGGGTCTATAGAGTAAAAGATGGAGTATGGTTTACCGTATTGTTGTCGCCTCCAATGAGGTCAAGGGTTTTCGTCGAGATTTGCTGATCGATGGTTCGGCCACCTTTTTGGAGCTTTATCAAGCCTTGACCAAGACCCTACACTACTCCACCGATGAGCCCTCCCTCTTTAGGATCACCGACAGCCAATGGCGGCCCAAGTACGACATACACCTAGTCGATATGGGTACTGGTCGGTCGGATGAGGAGGTGTACCTGATGGAGGATACCTACCTGGAGGATTTTCTGGATCATGAGGGTGATCGACTGCTCTACACCTTTGATATGCTTGGCAATCGCTCGCTGTACATGGAGCTGCGTGAGATCCGCCTAGGTGAGTCTGTGAGCGAACCGAAGGTGGTACTCGAGACCGGTGAAGCACCACACCAGAGTACATTGCTGGAGGAGCTATTGGAGCCCCGGCAGAGCCAAAAAGAGACCACGCCAAAAGGCACTCCCGAGTCTGTGGATCTGATCAAAGAGATGGGGTACGACACGGAGGACTTTAGTGAGGATGAACTCTCCGACCTGGATATCACGGACGAAAATGACCAGTGAGCCATCGTGGAGCTGACCAAGGGGGTTACGGTCGTGGTGGGGCCTACCGCTGTCGGTAAGACGGAGTATGCTCACAATTTGGCCAGGCTGTATAGCGCCCCCATTGTATCCGCTGACTCCCGGCAGGTTTACTCCGGAATGTCTGTAGGCACTGCGGCACCGTCACCTCGTCTACGGCGAGAGGTGGAGTACCATTTTGTCCAGACAATTTCGCCTGGAGTGGTCTACTCGGCACGTGAATTTGCTGATGAGGCTCTCCGGCTCATCGGCCGTTGGATGGCGGAGGGGCGAGAGCATGTCTTGGTGGTTGGGGGATCAATGCTGTACGTGCGTGCGCTACTCTACGAGATGGATCCCATCCCGCAGCTATCTCCTACCGTGCGCACAGAGGTCCGGCAACTATATGAAAAAAACGGGCTGGAGGCGATCCGGCAAGAACTACTCCGGGTTGATCCGGACTATTTGGAAAAAGTAGATCCCAATAACTACAGACGATTGCTGCGTGCCCTAGAGGTCTTTCGTGGCACAGGCCGAGCTTTTTCGTCCTTTCATACCGGTCGCTTGCGTCACTTCAATTTCCCTCTCCGGCTTGTCGTCCTTGAGCGCGAGCGGTCGCTCCTATACGATCGAATCGATAGTCGTGTGGATGAAATGATGAACGAAGGTCTGCTGGATGAGGTGCGAGCGTTGCGCCCCTACCGATCAACCTCTGCTTTGCAGACCATTGGGTACAGGGAGTGTTTTTCCTACCTCGATGGTGCGATTGACCTAGAGGAGTGCAAGCGACTAATCCGGAAAAACACCAGGACTTTGGCACGACAGCAGGACCGTTTTTTCCGAAAACTGCCCGGTGCTGAGCTCGTAGAGATTTAGAGGAAAAATTAGGATCCGTACACCCTTTGTGGTACCCCAAAAAAGAGAGGAGCGAATGAGACATTGTCTCTTCGCTCCTCTTTGTGAATATGGTGTACACTCTGGTTGGTGCTCTATTTGGCGTGGTATGCGGGAGGGAATTATCTGCTCTTGGCACTATCCTTTAGGATCACATCGTGTGCACCGCCCTCGACGATGGAGGTTTGAGACACCAGGGTGATGTGTGCGTTTTCCTTGAGGTGCGGAATAGTAGTGGATCCGCAGCTACACATGGTCGACTTGATCTTGCTGAGGGTGCTCATGAGACTGTCCTTCATCTTACCGGCATAGGGAATGTAGGAGTCGACTCCTTCCTCAAACTTCATGCCCGAGGTTTCGCTTCCGGAGTCGTAGCGTTGCCAGTTTTTGGCTCTGTTTGAACCTTCTCCCCAATACTCTTTTACGTAGTTGCCATTGACTCGGAGTAGCTTGGTGGGGGATTCGTCAAATCGTGCAAAGTAGCGTCCCATCATCAAGAAGTCTGCACCCATGGCCAGTGCGAGTACAATGTGGTAATCGTAGACGATACCTCCATCTGAACAAATGGGAATGTACTCTCCTGTTTTTTCGTAGTAGGCATCGCGAGCCTCCGCCACTTCGATCACGGCCGAGGCTTGTCCGCGACCAATGCCTTTTTGTTCGCGAGTGATACAGATTGATCCACCGCCTATGCCTACTTTGATAAAGTCCGCACCGGCTTTTGCGAGGAATTCAAATCCATCCTTTTCCACCACGTTCCCTGCTCCAACGGGTATGTCGGGGTAGTGCTTTTTGACCCACACGATGGTGTCTTCTTGCCACTCGGAGTAACCATCGGATGAGTCGATACATAGGACATCGGCTCCGGCCTCTACAAGTGCCGGCACACGCTCACGGTAGTCTCGTGTGTTGATACCGGCTCCTACCAGGAGGGTTTTGTCCTGCTTGTCTGATAGCTCGTAGGGGTTTTCTCGGTGAGAGTCATAGTCTTTGCGGAATACAAAGTGGCTCAGGTGTTGGTCTTCGGTGATGATAGGAAGTGTATTCAGCTTGTGGTCCCAAATGATATCGTTGGCCTCGGAGAGTGTGATGCCGACTTTTGCGACAATGAGTTTGTCGAATGGGGTCATGAATTCGCTGATCTTTCGGTCACGCGGGGTCGTGCTGAGTCGGTAGTCTCTACTGGTCACGATGCCGAGTAGCTTGCCATCGGGCATGCCGTCATCGGTGATCGCTATGGTGGAGTGGCCGGTACGGTCGATCAGGTCAAGAACGTCCTGTAGGGTGTTGTCCGGAGTAAGGTTGGAGTCCGAGGTTACAAACCCGGCTTTGAACTTCTTCACTCTCCTCACCATCTCCGCTTGGTTCTCTATGGTCTGTGAACCGTAGATGAAAGACAAGCCTCCATTTCGTGCCAGCTCAATGGCGAGGGTGTCGTTGGATACCGATTGCATGATCGCACTGACAAAGGGGATGTTGAGCTTGATTTTTGGCTCTTCGCCCTTTCGGAACTTGGTGAGAGGCGTCCTGAGGTCGATGTTTTCGGGGGTGCAGTCACGGGTGGTCAGCCCGGGGATCAGCAGGTATTCCCCAAAGGTATGTGAGGTCTCTGTGGTGTATCTGGCCATAATATTTTACTTGGCAAATTAGAGAATGAAATTGATTAATTTGCATACAAAAGTACCAAAAAATAGCCCCGTCTCAAAATCAATACTATTGCTATTCGCTGAGGCGATGGTCGTAGTCTCGGACGAGTTACCCCCTTGGGGATCGAAACAAAAAGAGCCACTCGATCTCCGAGTGGCTCTTGGGTATATCACTGAGCGCTAGGTGTTACTTTTGGAGTTGCGCTTCGATGGCATCAAACTTGTCGTTCATCTTGAGGTTGTAGTAAACATTGCGAAGTGCCATTAGGTACTCTCTGTTTTCGCCATCAAGATTTACTGCCTTTTCCAAGAATGGTAGGGCTTTTCGGAAAAGCTCTTGTGCTTTTGCATCGAGTTCTTTCATCTTGGCTTCGTTGGTGATGTTTTCGGTAGCTTCGTTGGCATAGCGTAGTGCTTGGTTGTAGTGCATTCTTCCGATGCCCATCACAGCTTCTGCATAGTCAGGATTGATCTCGATGGCCTTTTGGTAGGTTGCTTCTGCTTTCTCATAATCTTCCTGCATAGCATAGATGTCAGCCAGTGCGTTGTAGTACATCTCTTTGTTGTCAGCGTCTGAGGCGATAACTTTTTGGAGGTACTCCTTGGCTTGTTCGTAGTCACCCTTGTTGAGGAAGAGGTTGATCATGTTCCCCAAAAAGAAAGGCTCTCCCGGGAAACGCTCTGCTCCTTCTTGCAGAGTGTTGCGGTAGTTGACGGTGTCCTTTTCGTTGAGATAGGATTGCGCCAGTAGCTGAAAGACCTCTTTCTGGTTGAAAGGAACATCTTTTATGCTGTTTAGGAGCTCAATGGCCTTGTCGTTGGCGTTTTCTATCTGCGTGGTGGAGTAGGCGTTGTAAAACCCGATCTCCATGGACAGTGAGTCTTGTTGGGCAACCGGTGTCCCCTCAAATAGTGGCAGTCGCTTTACTTGCAAAAACTTGTCAAAGTACTTGTGTGCATTGGCAAAGTCGTTGTTGTTGAGGTACTCTGCTCCACCGTTTACGAGGAATACGTAGTAGGTCTGGAGGCCATTCTTGATCTCCGAGTCGTATTTGCGACGGACGCGCCCTTTGGCATCAGGTTTTGAGTCCATCTCGTCGGCCTTGATGAAGTAGTTTGCCATGTTGTACACGGCATTGTAGAACTGATTCATATTGACCTCCTTTTGCATTTGTTGCGCCAGAAATCCTCGCTCGGCGTCCTTCTCCTCTATGAGTCCGGCAACATACCATGTGCGGGCATCGTTTTCGGTTTCGGGGTTGGTGAGAGCCGGCTTGATCAGATTGCGCGCTGCGTTGAGGTCGGCGTTGTCTTTTTTGGCCATCCGCTCTACCTCTTTTACCAGCTTGGTTTGTCCGAAGGACGGTGCGACTGCCAATAGGCAGACTGCTATGAGTAGTAACGTTTTCTTCATGAGTTATCCGTTTCTTTGAGTTTGATAATGTCTAAAGTTTCTTTGGCTTCTCTGATGCTGTGATGGGTAAATATACAAAAAGTTTGATATCACTCATCCGTTTCCGGATCATCCTCTTCGGTGGTATCGATTTCCTCTACATAGATTTCGTCCGAGAGATCACCGTCGGTGAGGTCGTCTTCTTGGATTACCCCTTCGTCGATGACCTCCTCTTCCGGAGTGTCTTCGTCGGTCAGGACTCGGCAGATGCTTGCGATCTCATCTCCTCGGCGTTCGAGGTTGATCAGTCGTACACCCTGTGTGTTTCTGCTCAGGACTGAGATGTCGCTCACATGTGTGCGAATCACGACGCCACTCTTATTTATGATCATGATGTCGTGCTCGTCTGTGACATTGAGTAGAGAGATGAGTGCTCCGGTTTTTTCGGTGATTTTGAGGGTAATTACTCCCTTACCACCTCGGTTGGTGATTCGGTAGTCCTCGACTTCGGAGCGTTTGCCATAGCCCTTTTCGGAGATGACCATTACGGTCTCGTTTTGTGGGTCGTGTATAGCGGCGGCTCCGATGACTTCGTTGCCCTTGCCGTCCAGTCTCACGCCACGTACTCCGGTGCTCATTCTGCCCATTACGCGCAGGACTTGCTCGGGGAAGCGGATAGCCCTACCGGATCGGGTGCCGATGATGATATCGCACTTGCCGTTGGTGAGGAGGACATTGACCACTTTGTCGTCATCGCGTAGCTTGATGGCGTTGATGCCATTGCGCCTTGGACGTGCAAAGTCTGCAAGTCTGGTTTTTCGGACAATACCTTGTTGGGTCACAAATGTGAGGTAGTGGCTCTGTACGTACTCCTTGTTGTCTTCGTCGGTGAGGCGTTTTACTCGGAGTACGGTGGTGATACTGCTTTCGGGGTCGAGGTTGAGGATGTTTTGGATAGCCCGTCCTTTGGAGTTGCGGGAGGCTTCCGGGATCTCAAAGACGCGTATCCAGTGGACACGTCCGAGATCGGTAAAGAACATTAGGGTCGCATGGTTGGATGCGGCGTAGATGTATTCGATGAAGTCGTCGTCCTTGGTGTCGGATCCTTTGGCTCCGACTCCTCCGCGCCCTTGTGCACGAAATGCCGCCAGTGGCGTCCGCTTGATGTACCCGTGGTGGGAGATGGTGATGACCATGTCTTCGTCGGAGTAAAAGTCCTCAGGGTTCATGTCAGCGGTGGCGTATACGATGTCGGTGCGGCGGTCATCTCCGTACTTGTCGATGATCTCCTGGATCTCCTCGCTGATTACACCGTATAGCTTGTTTTCGTCAGCCAGGATTGCTTCGTAGTACTTGATCTTTTCGCTAACCTCCTCGTACTCTGCACGGAGTTTCTCGATCTCCATGCCGGTGAGCTGTCCCAGGCGCATCTCGACGATTGATCGAGCTTGGATCTGTGAGAGGTCAAAGCGTGCCATCAGCTTCTCTATTGCTTCGCTTTGGCGTGCGGATGCCTTGATGAGTGCCACCACTTCGTCGATGTTGTCGGCGGCAATGATTCGGCCTTCTAGGATGTGCAGACGCTCTTGGGCTTTTTGGAGGTCATAGCGGGTGCGTCGTGTCACCACGTCCACACGGTGTCGGACAAACTCGCGGATCAGATCCTTGAGGTTCAGTAGCTGTGGACGGTTGTCGACGAGGGCGATGTTGTTGACGCTAAAGGAGCTCTCCAGTGTGGTGTATCTAAATAGCTTGTTGAGGACCACTCCCGGTTGGGCATCGCGCTTCACATCGATCACGATCCGCATGCCGGTCTTGCCACTGGTCTCGTCTTGGATGTTGCTGATACCTTCGATCCGCTTGGTGGTGGCGAGTTCGGCAATGCTCTTGACGAGGTCTTTCTTGATCACACCGTAGGGGATCTCGGTGATGACGATCTGGCTGTGTGTCCCCTCTTCTTCGATCTCAGCACGTCCACGGAGTACGATGCGTCCGCGTCCGGTCTCAAAGGCATCTTTCACACCTTGGTAGCCGTAGATCACGCCTCCGGTTGGGAAGTCGGGGGCTTTGACATACTGCATGAGCTCTTCTATCGTGATGTCACCTCGCTTGTCGATGTAGGCCAGGGTGCCGTTTAGGACCTCGGTCAGGTTGTGTGGGGCCATATTGGTTGCCATACCCACAGCGATACCTGCGGCACCATTGACGAGGAGGTTGGGGATTCGGGTGGGTAGGACGACCGGCTCCTTCACGGAGTCATCGTAGTTGGGCACCATGTCCACGGTCTCCTTGTTGATGTCGGATAGCATCTCCATGGCCAGCGGTGCCAAGCGGCTTTCAGTATACCTCATCGCTGCAGGTCCGTCTCCGTCTACGGAGCCAAAGTTGCCGTGCGGATCTACCAGGGTGTAGCGCATCGACCAGGGCTGTGCCAAGCGTACCAGTGCCAAGTATATGGAGCTGTCGCCATGTGGGTGAAACTTACCCATCACGTCTCCCACGGTGCGGGCACACTTTTTGTATGGCTTGTCGGGGGTGTTCCCCATTTCGTTCATTCCGTAGAGGATACGCCTGTGTACGGGCTTGAATCCGTCTCGGACGTCCGGCAGTGCCCGGCTTACGATCACGGACATGGCGTAGTCGATGTACGAGGACTGCATCTGGTGCTCCAGGTTCACCGGTACTATTTTACCCTTGTTCTGATTCTCTTCTTGCATCGATCTGTATTTCGTATACTGTTGTCTTGTTATCTTGCCACTTGGCTTTTTTATCCAACTTCAAAGATAGCAAAAATATCCCACTTGGCCTGCCTGTATGTCGTCCTTTTCCTCCCTCTCGGGGCTCTGTGTGGATGGGCATGCGGTGGCTGTAGGTGAGCGATCTGCTTGCTCTTTTGGGCCTTTTGAGTCAAGCCATTGGGTGGGGGTGGGTTGCTCTTTTCTTTTCGAGAAAACATGTTGCCGTGGTACAAAAAAGTAGGCGGGATCCGGATGCCGGGTCTCGCCTACTTTTGTGAGGATGTGAGAGTCGTTGTCTCACCTCTTTTTTTGCTACTGAGGAGTGGACTTTTAGTCCTCAATGTTGATAGCGATTTGTCCTCTGTAGTATCCGCACTCTCCGCAGATGGTGTGGTACACATGCCATGCTCCGCAGTTGGGGCAGCGGGTCAGAGTGGGGGCAGTTGCTTTGTCGTGCGTTCTACGCTTTCTTGTTCTGGTTTTGGATTGACGTCTTTTAGGATGTGCCATCTCTATTACTGTCTATTTTAAGGGTTACTATTGTTTGTTCTTTATCTTGGATCGGAGGTCGTCCCAGATGCTGTCGTCCAGCCGAGTGGTCTCCTCTTGGTCGTTTTCGTCCGGGAGTTCGTTGACCAAGTACTTTACCATCTCCGGGTCGCACTCCTCCAGATGCTCATGGGTGTGCTGCGTGGGTAGGTGCAGTGCAAGCAGTGCGTAGACGAGCCACCCAAAGTCATAGACGGGGTCCATGGCATTGAGGAGGATGTGTTCGTCGTTTTCGTCATCCAGTTTTTCTCCCAGCTCTACTGTGGCCTCTTCGTGCACTTCCATCGGGAGTTGCATGGGAGCCAAGCAACGGTCGCACGGTAGAGTGACCGCTCCTTGGTAGTCAAAGGTGAGGTTGTAGAAGTGGTTGGGCATCGGGGTGATTGTCACCACCAGGTCTACGTCTCCACCTGTGATCACGGAGCCATCGGTCTCCTCAAAGAAGAGATCGGTCAAGTGATACTCCAGCTTCTCCACATCGGTCTTGATGTGGGTGAAGTCGATCACGTAGGCGTTGTTCTTGCTCATAACTCACACTGTACTAAAACGTCTGCAAAGTTACCCAAAACTCTCTAATTGCCCAACCCTCATTTTCCCCCATCGGTTTTGCTCGTGGACTTTTTAGAGTCCAAGTCCGACGTTGGGGTCGTGGGGTGGTATCTCTCCTTGTGTTCTGCTGTTTAGGCTCTCAAAGGCTTCTTTTTCGGTCACGTTGGCGGCTTCGGCTAGGCGACGGACGATGGCGTGCTCTTTGGGGGTCATGTTCTCAAAGGCCTCAAATTCGACCTCATCAAACTCGTCTTCATCGGCGTACACCCAGACCGGTATGCTGATGTTGAGGTCAAATGCATCTCTGGATTTTTGACCCGGTGTTGGCCCGGTGAAGGGGGCAGTCTTTCCGGAGCCGGACAGGAATTTGCTACGACTGGCGTGGAGTAGGAGGATGTTGAGGTCAAAGACTGTTTCGGACTGATAAAACTCAAAGTAGCCCTTGAGTCCAATGGGGTTGGAGATGCCGGTGAACTTGGCTCCATCGCGGATCAGCTTGTCCCACGGGGTTGTGTCGTAGTAGTAATAGTAGTAATAGTTGTATCCGGACTTGAGCTGTGATTTGTCTTGGCTGGTGGCATTTTTCATCCACCTGATGTTTTTGGCGAGGAAGAAGTGCTGGTGTATCTTTTCTTGGCCGTTGGTGGCAAATTGGTAGGTGATGTCTTCTCCGGCTTTGTTGAAGTAGCGGATGAGCATCCCGTACTGAGTGTGCCCGGCGTTGTACTTTTCGGGGACAAAGGTTTGGTCTGTCCAGGTGCGACTCTTGGGGTCTTCGGGCTTGGGGTAGGGCTTTCCTTCGTGAGCGGGGTCGCCACCCTTACCGATGTTGCCGGCTACGATGAAGCCTGGCTGGCCACTGGGGCTGATGGTGAGTCCTTTGCCGGGGACCAGCTCGAGGACTACTTTTTGCTGAGCGGCTCCGTACTTGACCCCCTCGTTGTCAGCGTTGGCGTGTGGTGCCATGCCGTGAAAGTGGGTCTTGAAGAGGGTGATCTCCATGCGAGTGGGGTCGTCGTGTAGCTTGTTTCCGGGCTCGTTCTCCGGTGCCTGAGGCTTGCAGGAGGCGACTAGTAGTGTGGTGATTGCACTGAGGATCAGTGTGAGTATGGATGTGGTGTGAGCTATTTTCATGATACGAATATTATGGATTGGTGTTGGTTGGGTGTTTCAAAACTTGTACCGCACTGCGACTTTGATGTCTCGTCCGGCGTCGTGTGCGTAGTAGCGTGCAAGGTTGGTGTACTCCTTGTACTCGCGATTGAGGAGGTTGTCGACTTGGAGGAGTAGCTCCAGTCGTTGCTTTTGGCCCATGGATGTCTCTGTGCCTGCCTTTAGTCCAAATAGATGATAGGCCGGTGGCGCATAGGGAATGAGGTCGGTCTCCGGGTCGAAGCGTTTTTGGCGAGCGACGTAGCGGTGCTCGAGTGTGATGTAGCTCTTTTTGCCCCAGGGTAGGTCGAGCTCGACTTCTTGGCTGAGCCTAAAGGGGGGAATGTAGGGTAGGTATCTGCCTGTGGTGCGCTCGCCGGCCCAGATCATGCCGGTGAGGAGTCGGTAGTGAAAGTAGGGTAGAGGGGTCCACCGTAGGGAGAGATCGGCTCCGTGTAGTGTGGCGGAGGTCTGCCTGTTTCGGAAAAGCGGATAGGCGCCACTGATGACGGTGAAGTACTCTCCGGTCGGCTCCCTGTATATGTAGCCGTCCACCCACTGCAGATAGCCCTCTAGGCTGACCTCCAGCTTGCTCGTGTCGTAGGTGAGTGCGGTGATCCACTTGGTGCTTCGCTCACTGCGCATGGTGCTGTCACCCTGTAGGTAGATGCCTCCTGAGGCATCTACTCCGTCGCTCCACAGCTCACCGACATGTGGGGCTCTCCAGGCAGTGCCGAGTTGGCTCCTGGCGTGGAGGTGCTCGGAGAGGTGGTAGTGTGCACCCAGGGTGTAGGTGGTATTGGTGTAGTGACGAACCCCACCATAGTGGCGGGAGTAGGCATCGATACCGGAGGCGTTTAGGTAGAGGCCATCCAGTCGTATGCCTAGCTCGGCGCCCCAGCTATCGGAGTGGTACTTTTGGATCCCATAGAGACCTCCGGTCAGCTCTACATAGTTGGGGATGAGTGGCACGACTCCTGTCTTGGGTCGGTTGTGGTTGTTGCTGTAGGCTCCATGTAGGCCGATCTCGCTACTCCAGTGAGTGTGATAGGCTTTTTTCCAGGATAGATCGGTCTGGATGTTGTCCAGCGTGAGCGCCACACTTGGGATATTGCTGCGGTTCATGCGACGGATGTGGTACTCGTTTTGTCGATCTTGTTGGTAGGCTATGAGGAGGTCCATCCGGCCCAGCTGTGGGGTCTGGTAAAAGCCTTTGGCCTGCAGGTAGTGGTGTTGGGCCTGGTGCATGGGGTAGGCTATGACCCTGGAGAAAGGGTCAGTCTCGGGTGGCCGACCGAGCTCTATGCGTTGCTTGAGGAGATCGGCGCTCCCCATCTTCGCTCCGAAGAAGGTCCCTTCGCGGTGCCGGATCAGGCTGTAGGTGACCTCTACTCCCTGTCGCTCTTTTTTCCACCCGATGGTCCCCTGTAGGTTGATCTCTCGTGACCCGGTGTTGTTGAGGAGGTAGTGTGCAGTGGAGCGGTCTCCGGCATTGCCGTAGCCGGCTTGGATGCGGTAGGCCATGGAGCCGGCTCTGTCCAGTGTCCCGGCGACAGATGCAGATGCTCCCATCGCATGTCCATTGGTGGAGTAGTGGCTGTCGACTATCCCGGATGTGGTGGTGCTCTCGTAGGGCAGTGGCTCGGGGTTGACCACGATCACGCCTCCCAGCGCATCACCGCCATAGCGTACCGACTCTGCGCCCTTGAGTACCGCCACCTCTCCAGCGGTGCCCATGTCGATGAGGGGGGCAAAGTGGTGGTTCCACTGCTGATACTCTTGGCGGACACCATTGTTGATGATGAGGATCCGATTGCCACTCATGCCGTGGATGACTGGGCTTGAGGTCGTAGTCCCGGAGCTAATGAGGCTGATGCCCTTGACCCCGGACAGTATCCCGCCGAGGTCGCTGTCGATGTGTCGCTGCAGCTCTGCGGTCCGGATAGCCTCGCCGATGGTCGTGATCGGTACCACGGGGGCCGTGCGCTCCACGGAGACACCGGCCAGGGTCTCTGTGGCAAACTTTAGACGGACAACCATGGACGGCTGTCGCCTCTTGAGTGAATAGAGGGTGTGGGTCTGAGACTCATACCCTATGAATGAGAATGTGATGCTGTCTCCGTCCAATACCGACTTGGGGAGACGAGCGTATCCATCGAGGTTCGTGCCTGTGCGGTGACCCTTGGTCGCAACCAGCACACCCGGAAGCGGGGTGCCACGATCTGCATCCAGTACTCTCACTTGCTGTGCTTGTGCAAAAGCAACGTGGATGGATAGCAGGGCGACCATCATAGCCACACGCTTGGCAATCTTTTTTGCCATCGTATGTGTGGGTAAAATGAGTTAGGTAAAATCAAGTGATTGGTACGACAAGTCGTGTACAGACCTGCCGTGATGAGTGGTCCTAACTCAAGTGGGGAGGAGCACGAAGTGCGGAGGAGTGCCCGCAAAAAGAGGGAATGGTGGAATCCTGATAGAACAGGTCGTCTCTCTCGACAAAGGTGAGTGCGACCACCTCTCGGCTTGGAGCAAAAGAGTCAAAGCTGTTGCTGACAAAAAGGTCCAGCAGGCAGGCTGTCTCTCCGTCAGCGATCATGTGGGGGCTGCTGCCCAAGCTATGGACTTGCTCTAGATGCACCCTGTGCTCGTGCGACAACGAGTGCACTCCGAGTGTAATACCCAGAGAGCAAAAAGTGCCTAGCAGAAATAGGGCCAGCACAGTGATCTGTCGGTTGTCGCTTCTCATATCAAGCCGGTTCTTTGCCAGCAAATATACTATTTTCTTCTGAGTGAATTGTGTCCTCTCGCTTCCATATTTCTCACAGCAGCCTCCGACCCGGTGAGGCTCAGTCCGGTCTAGTGAGATTTTAAGCGTTTTTGTGACCTTTTTCCTCAGGCTTTTGTGGCAAGGCTTTGTGTGCTGACTCAAGCGGTATAACTACTGTTGGAGTGAGATCTTATATGAGGAATTTTTGGGGTAAAAAAAACTTGGCGTATAGGTCAAAATGGTGGGTAAAACAGCCTAATAGCCATTTTCGTACTGAAGTATAGGTCAAAATGGTGGGCGAAGTAGAAGAAAAAAACAGATACCTTTGTTCGTTGACCTATAAGTCTATAATAATAAGGGAGCGAAAGAGAATCTCTTTCGCTCCCTTATTTAAGGAAGATCTACGGGTCAATACATATAACCGATGGACAGAAAGACGGTATGAGACTGACCATAAGGGGTCACATTCTTGTAGTTGTCAGCTGCCATCTCATCTGCATCCTTGATGGGGAAGCCATACTTGTATCCGGCACCGAAGAAGAGCATATTCCCATACTTCAAGGGGATGCCAAAGTCGCACCTTACGAGCGGTCCAGCACTGATCAGGCTGTAGTCGGAGTGAAGGTCACCAGTAACACATCCACTCAGGGAAGGAATGACATATACAGACTTTAGGTCAAGCGGCACCTGCAGACCCGCAAAAGCATTGAAGCTAAAAAGGGTCACTCGCTTGATGAACTCCTGAGGTACCTCCACTTCCTTGCGATCTTTCAACAAGAAGCTCGGATCCTCCGTTATCAGTGCCGTATCATCCACGAGGCAGGGCTGATTGAACCCTACAGACCCGCCATAAGTGAAGTACGTCCCGAGGGATGAGCGGAGCCCGAGGTAGGAGCCCATCCCAAAGTGTGGCGTTAGGTTTTTAGCCAGATCCGCAGTGTAGATAAGCTCGCCTGACAGCGCACCCGTGACCATCTTATGTGGTGGCAGAGCGAGGACTTGACCCCGGTCATCCTTAATGACCAGCTCACCCTTGCGGTGAGGATCGTAGTACTTCACCACCTTATCTATGTCCTCAAACTCCCACTTCAGTCCTCTCACATAGCTACAGAGCTCCGGATCATCGGCAAGGAATCTGACCACTCCGCCTCTAAACTGAGATCCTTCATAGTTGATCCCGTGTACCAGAGCAACCTTTCTTAGGATACCTCCGCGTTTCTCCAAGAATAGTGGGAAGCTGGGCTTTACCACAGCCATACTTCCTCCACTACGTATGATCCGCTGCTCGTTGCCGATGAGGAAGATGTCCCCATTCTCATCAATCTTGTACGAAGAGGCCAGGAGGTAGGCCGTAAGCTCAGGTCCCCTATCTACGAGAGTCATCCATGCGGCATTGCTTTGCAGGAAGGTGGAGAACTTTTTGTACTCAAAGCGATAGCTCGAGTCCGGTTTCTTGGGGTTGCTTAGCTCGATGCCTTTCAGGTCCTCGGACTTGAAGGTGCCGGCTGAATGGGCGAGGGCGAGGTCATCGAAGAGCTTGAGCTCCTTGTCCCCCGACATAGGCATCCTAAGATACCCTGTGTAGGTAGCTCCTTCCTTGGTCTCCAATTGCGCCTTGCAGACATCCCTTGGCTCCGAGGTGAAGAGCTTCATCAAGCCACAGCCTGAGAGAAGCATCATAAGCCCGATCAGGATCGATAAGTTATATGCCAGTTTCATAATAATAACGAAATGAATAGGATAGGTAATCGACTATCTATGCAACCTGTATTGCAACTCAATAACCACGTTACAAAGGTAATAAAAAGAGGCGTATAGGTCAAAATGGTGGGCGAAGTAGAAGAAAAAAACAGATACCTTTGTTCGTTGACCTGAAACGTAGCCGGCTCTGCAGGGGTGCAACCGGTGAGGGATACGGTCAATGGAGTCAGAACAGTTTACACTGACAGGGGAGGAGTACTATTGCCCCTCCTCTTTTTTGGATGTAAACTGGGCGATATCCCTATGCCTAAAAAACCCATCCACGAATCGTTTCTTGTGAGCTTGGGACATTCCATTATGCGCTCTAAGACGGCTTTTGAGTGCAGTAAATAGCCCTTCAATGGCGTTATTGGTTTTAGGGATCTGTATATCCGGATGTTCCTCGTAAGTAAAGAGTGTAGGGAGGTATTGACGAAAGGAAAAGTGGGCTGATCTAAGTGATTTGTGCGTGTATTGCCATTTGCCGTTTTCATCATTTATGGTCTTCTCCTTGAGAAAAGTATCCCACTTGGTCTCCCACTTTTTGAGCTGCGAGCAGAATGTGATACGGGATATCTTTCCTACACTCATAGCAAGTGCCAGAAGCTCTTGAGACGCAGGTAGTTTGGGTCGAAGAGTAAGTTTTCGTCGGACGATTGCGATAAAGTGATACTGGCACATTTGTGTGGGAAAATGCTTCAGTGCCACGTCAAGACCGACTCCTCCATCAGTTACCACTGCCAATATCTTATAGCCCCCTTCCTCTATCTTTTTAAGGGCTGTTGCATAGTCCACTTTGCTTTCGTGAGAGATCCACTCCCGATAGAGTACGCAACCACTTTTATCGTCCAACGCAACGATTAGTTCTTGGTTTCTACCCCAATACGTCGCATCTATGTGAATAACTCCCTCGCTTAATATGGGCGTCTTAAAGTCAACTGAGACCTCCTGAAGTCTCCGTTTTATCGTGCTCGGACTTACTCCAAGTGCTTCCGCGATTTTAGCCTGCGATAAGCCGTACAAGTCCCATATCTGCTCCTTACTTATGTGCCTTTTTCCTGTGAACGATGAGCCACAGTTCTTGCACAAATATCTCTTGTGTGTACCCCTGCGTCCATGACTAATCACACTGAGGCTCCCTCACTTCGGACATTTTTTGGTTCATTTTTTCGCCTTTTCAAATGCTCAAAGATACGATAAACTCTGGCTTATCCCCCTGTATCACCCACCGTTTTGACCTATACATTCGCGTTGGCTCACTTTTAACACTTCAAAGCTTTTCAAACCCTTATATGTCTCTCTATACCTAGAAAAGACCTTTAACTCACCCTCCATTTTGACCTATAAGTCAAAAACTTTTGGGGAAGAGGTGATAATCAGGCGCTTATAGGAGCCTTTGAGTTTCACGGATAGAAGCGATCGGTTTCACGGATAGAAGCAAAACTTTTCACGGATAGAAGAAAGCGCTTAGACGGAAAGAAGAAAAATTTTGAGCTTTTTTGGAGCGTAAAAAGCAGAGCAGATTTTGGTACAAAATGGACAAAAGAGAGGGCGCGTCAAAACCGTTGTTTTGGCGCACCCTCTCTTTGGGTGAGCAGGTGAGTCGCGCAGACATCACCGCTCCTAGTCGTTGGGCAAATGTAACGTGCCCCCTAGTCCTACTCTACTCTCGTAGCTCTGCTCAAAAGAGTGCTGAGACCGGTAGGGTGAGAAAGGTCAGGGTCATCTGATCATCTTCCTCGACAAAGTAGCCGATCGTCTCGTCGTCTATGAGGGTCATGTCGGAGTAGGCACTCATCCCCGGATTGACGAGGTATGGCTCCGACCACTTTTGCCGGGTGGCGTCGTATCGGTAGATCACTCCGTCCCATCGAGAGCGTGGTCCTTTGGGCAAGGAGTGGAGCAGTCCCACCTTCCCATCGTGTTTTACGAGCAGAGGCGCACCGTTGCATGCGGGGTCGTGCAGTCCGGCATAGGCTTGTGTGCCGGTCTCGCTCCAGGTGACTCCATTGTCCGTACTTACTCTGAAGATTCTGTCGTTGCGGTGGGGGTTGCGTATGCTCATGAGGATCGTGCCGTCGGGCATAGCCAGTACTTTGGACTCATCTCCACCGCTGTAGGCGCACTCGGATACTTGCCAGGTCTCGCCCTCGTCATCGGAGTAGATGAGGTAGTTGTCCAGCTTGTGCGCTTGTCCGGTGCGGATTGCGGCGACAAACATGATCCGTCCTGTCGCAGAGACTGCTCCTTGTCCGGAGGCGCAGAAGGAGCTGAGAAAGCCTTTTCGGACCGGATCCGGACACTCTGCCCCGTAGAGGAAGTGGGTGATGTCTCTTGCCTCCGACCAGGTGGCGCCATCGTCGTCGCTGGTCATGACGTAGGTGGGCATGGGGTTTTCGGGCGTGGAACCCCAAAGTCCCGGCCCTCCGATGAAGACCATCACGATCTTGCCACTTGGGGCTTGGACCAGTGCCACATCTCCGTAGCCATGTCCGTAGCCGTGCCCCTCGATCACAAACTGTGTGCCGGTCCAGCTCTTGCCTCCGTCAAAGCTCCTGCGGATGACAATGTCTATGTCGTGAGGTATGTCGATCTGGTTGTACTTCCGTCGATCTGCGGCGGCGATGAGGGTTCCCTTTTTTGTCTTGAGAAGAGCGGGTATCCGGAAGTTTTTGCTACCGGTGTCTCCGGGGACAAATAGAGGCTTGTACTGTGCAAATAGGCGTCGCTCTGCAGTGAGTCCGTACCTATTCCCTTGCTTGAGTGCGATGGACTTTTTGCCTACACGGGCCTGCTCCAGCTTCACGGTGAGGGTATTGCCCGGACGTGCATCGTGCGGGATATTGACCACGATGTATGCGACGGCTCCGGGCTTGGCCTCAAATCTCAGGGTGGGGTAGCCACCTGTTGTTTTGGCCTGGCGGTAGGCTATCCGTCCCTTGTAGTCGTCGAGGTCTCGTACGTCTAGGGAGTCGGCTAGGAGTACCTGTGGCTGTAGGTTGCTGTCCGTGGCTCCGGACAGGGTCAGTTCGATCGGCTCATTCGCCAAGTTTTGGGGTAGGCGGAGTGCAAATAGGGTGCGACGCATCGCTCCCGGCTCCATGCCGTGCCGACTGGGGTAGACGGTGATGCTGTCGCTCTGTGCAAAGAGAGATAGCCCCGTGAGTATCCAGACGATAGAGGTGGTTAGGAGTCGAAGCATCTTGTCTATAGGGCTAGGTTGTCTTTCTCTATGTCCTTGAAGTAGCGGTAGGTCCCCACCTTTAGTTCGGCGCAGGCCTCCTCATCCACCACGAGTACGCCCTTGCGGTGTAGCTGGAGTGCGGAGATGGTCCACATTTGATTCACAGCTCCCTCCACTGCGTGGTAGACTGCGCGTGCTTTGCCATGTCCGTTGGCGAGGATCATGACCTCCTTGGCATCCAGGATCGTGCCTACACCGACGGTCACTGCCGTGCGGGGTACTTGGTTCAGGTCGTTGTCAAAAAAGCGAGAGTTGGCAATGATGGTATCTGTCGTCAGAGTTTTCACTCGTGTGCGTGACGAAAGTGAGGAGCCCGGCTCGTTGAAGGCGATGTGTCCGTCCGGACCGATACCGCCAATGAATAGGTCTACTCCGCCTACGGCTTTCATCGCATCCTCGTAGGCTTGGCACTCTGCCTCAATGTCCTTGGCGTTGCCATCTAGTAGGTGTGCATTCTCGGGCTTGATGTCTATGTGGCTGAAAAAGTTGGTCCACATGAATGTGTGGTAGCTCTGCTCATGATCTCTGGGGATGCCGATGTACTCGTCCATGTTGAATGTAATGACGTGCTCAAAGGAGACCTTTCCCTCCTTGTGCATCCGGATCAGCTCCTTGTACATTCCCAACGGGGTGGAGCCTGTGGGGAGCCCTAGTACAAAGGGCTTCTCGGCTGTCGGTCGTGCCGCGTTGATTCGATTGGCTACGTGAGTGGCTGCCCAGAGGGCAAGCTTTTGTTTATCGGGTTGGATGATTACTCTCATGGTCTGGTCTTGTCTGTTTTGTTTTGAAAAAAAAACTATGGTTAGGGTCGTTATTCTGCAAGGATCTGCTCAGCCAGTGTCTTGCCCATCTCCCAGGCTTTGGCCTCAGCCTCGGCATCCATGCCACACATCATCATCACCGGGTCGGTGGCGATTGGCCAGCGAAGTTGCTCAGCGGCTTCGGCAAACTTTTTCTCTACCGCACAGTTCCAAGCACCGGAGCCAAAGAAGCCCAGGGTGCGCTGTGGGATGCCTCGCTGTGCGATCTTGGTGATGATGTCGGAGATGGGTGGCCAAAACTCTAGGTTGTACGTAGGGGAGCCAATGATCACCCCCTTGTACCTAAAGACATCCGCAAGAGCATAGGAGGAGTGTCCGGCACCAAGGTGGTGGAGGCGTACTTGCTTGACACCGTGACTACTGAGTGAGCGTGCGATCAGCTCTGCCATCTGCTCGGTATGACCGTACATTGAGCCGTACAGGATCGTCGCTCCCACTTCCGGCTCGTACTTGCTCAGGCGGTCGTAGATGTCCAGAATCTCTGGAATGTGGCGACGCCATATTGGACCGTGAGTGCTGCAGATCGTCTCGATCTCGAGTGTGGCTGCTTTTTTGAGCGTCCTTTGGACCTGGGGACCGTACTTCCCGACAATATTGGAGTAGTAGCGATAGACCTCATCCAAAAATTTTTGGCGATCGACCTCTTCATCCATTATTCCACCGTCCAGGGTCCCAAAGGAGCCAAAGGCATCGGCACTAAAGAGTGTCTTGGTGAGTGGATCGTAGGTGAACATTACTTCCGGCCAGTGTACCATAGGGGCCATTACGAACCTTAGGGAGCGACTGCCGATATTTAGCTCTGTCGTCTCGTCCACTTCTAGGGTTCGTTGGTCAATGCCCTCAAAGCCCTTGAGCATCGGCATGGTGCGTTTGTTGCCCACGATCACAATGTCCGGGTACTTATTTTTGAGGAGGGCGATGGATCCCGAGTGGTCCGGCTCCATGTGGTCGACGACCAAGTAGTCCAGTGTACGACCGTCCAACACTTGATCGAGGTGATGCAAAAAGATGTCCGCATAGCAGACATCCACGGTGTCCACAAGGACGGTCTTTTCGTCCATGATCAGGTAGGAGTTGTAGGCAACCCCACCCGGTATTGGCCAGAGGTTCTCGAAGAGTGCTTTGGTGCGATCGTTCACACCGAGGTAGTAGGTGCTGTCGTTCACCTTGGGGATATATATCATAATCTATAAAACAAAGTAATAGGGTGAGTAAAAAATGGGCCGGAGTGGGTCGCCAGGTTTTGCACACTTCTCTCCAGTCGTGTCGCTCCTCCTGATCGCCTTGCCGGCTATTCTCCATAACTACACAAAGATAACACTATTTTCCGCAACCACCGTCCGCCTGTATTGAGGATTTTGGGCGTTTAGGACATTGTCGGCTCCTATTTGTCGTGAGGTGATTTTATCAGCAAAGTGTGAGTCCGAAGCACCTTGTGTGTTTGTGTCAATCGTTTTGGAGCATTCTATATAGATGGTACCTTTTTGTAGTGGGTTATGAATGCCTGAGTATCCAGTCTCTCAGGATCACGGCGTGGTTGCAAGTGGCCGAGCGTGCACCGTAGACGAGGGTCACATTGCCGTGGGTTAGGAGTTCCTTACAGTGCTTCGCAAATGTTTCGGCCTCGGGGTTGGCATCCAGCTCTTCTAGGTATTGATCCTGAAATTTGTCAAAGTTTTCCTCTTTGTGCCCAAACCACTTGCGGAGCTCGGTGGATGGGGTGATCTCTTTTGCCCACTCATTGATGGCGGCCATCTCCTTTGTGACTCCACGTGGCCATAGACGGTCAATCAATATGCGATACCCATCCTCAGGTTTTGCGTCGATATATGCGCGTTTGATGTTTAGTGTTCCCATTTTTCTTTGTTTGAAATCTACTGTGTTCCGACCTCCAGGTCTATGGATGGATAAATATAGTGATAAGTTGTGAGCAGTGAGTCTTTCTGTTCCGATGTGAGTTTGTCACTCGTATTTGTGTGGTGTGATGCAATTTTGTGGTCAAGTTTCTTGGTGGGTAAGAAAAATGGTGGTATCTTTGCCATCACAAATAGGATGCTTGGGTAGGCCCAAGTCTTGGTGCGATCCTGCTTTTATTGCCCGGGTGGCGGAATTGGTAGACGCGCTAGTTTCAGGTACTAGTGGTAGCAATGCCGTGCAGGTTCGATTCCTGTCCCGGGCACTTTTGATCAAAGATGGATCAAGCATCAAAAATCCTTTGCGCAGGTGGCGGAATCGGTAGACGCGCTACTTTGAGGGGGTAGTGCCCGTTTTGGGTGTGTGAGTTCGAATCTCATCCTGCGCACTCCTTATTATACTGGTTGTTTGGGTCTTTTGAGCTCGGGCATCCTGAAACGAAAAACGGAAGGTCTGTGCAGACAGAGCTTCCGTTTCTTTGTGTGTCCTAAAACGATCCGATGGGGACTTGAGACTGATGTCAGTACACACGCACATCTCTCCTCTGCTCCGGTGGAGTAGAATAGAAGGCTTTTGCGAAAAGACGCGTGCTTGTAGGGTTGGTGCGCCTCGTGGCTCGGTGGTGGGCTATTTTTCCCTCTTGGCAAATGCTATGGGGAGGAAAGACTCGGGACGGTGAAAGTCGGGATGTGGTGCATCGACCTTGTGCCAGCTGGCGTAGTGGGGGATGGTGGTGTCGTCGCCACACTTGTAAAAATTGGCGAGGATACCGGTCGGGATTTCATCGGGGCTTTGGATGCCGAAGAGGTTGAAGTCCAGCTTGACCGATACGGTGAAGTAGTGTATGCCCATGGGACGCTCAAAGAGGACCCCTGTCCTCTCACTGCTGGATCTGCTGATGTAGCTGTATTGCTTGGCAGTGAATGGGGTTTGCTCGTTTCGGTCGAGGCGATATGAGGCATCGCAGGTGCCGATGCAGTTGAACTCAAAGTTGTAGTACCTCTCGTCTCCAGGAAAGCGGATGAATGCCTCTACGCAACTGTCTCGGTGTACCGGATCACCGTCTTTTCCAAACTGTGCTCTCAGCCCTTTGCCTCTGCTTTGGAAGCGGAGGTATATCCCAGTGTTGGTGTAGGCTAGATCTACTGCCGTGACGGGAATGTATCTGTACTGATCCGGCCAGCTGTTGTACATGATGGGTAGCCTGAGCCCCTGCTCCTCCATGATGATCTCGTTGGAGGAGAGGTCAAGTGAGTCAAGTACTGGAATGTAGGGAATCGTGAACTTGGATGTGTCCATAGTGGCGGGTTTTTTATAGGTGGTCTTTTGTCACTTTTTCTTGGCCGGTGTGGTGGTTGGGGCTACTTTTGTCCTTTTCTCGTAGTGCTTGCAGTAGTGGCTGATGCCACAGTCGGGGCACTTGGGGTTGCGTGCTGTGCAGATGTATCGCCCGTGAAGGAGGATCCAGTGGTGCGCATCCGCCAAGTACTGCTCCGGGATGACCTGCATGAGCTTTTCTTCGACCTTGAGAGGGGTGTTGGCGGATAGGGGCACGAGGCCTATTCGGCGAGAGACTCTGTAGACATGTGTGTCTACGGCAATGCGTGGTTGGTCGTAGATGGCACTGAGGACGACGTTGGCTGTTTTGCGTCCCACACCCGGGAGCTTGACCAGCTGCTTGGGGTCGTCCGGCACGGTGCTGTCGTAGGTGTCGCAGAGCATTTGTGCCATGCCGACAAGGTGGTTGGCTTTGCTATTGGGGTAGGTGACGCTGGAGATATAGGGTAGGAGCTCTGCCGCAGTGGCTTTTGCCATGGTGCAGGGATCCGGGTATTTTTCAAAAAGTGCGGGAGTCACTAGATTGATGCGCTTGTCGGTGCACTGAGCAGAGAGCAGGACAGCTACGAGCAACTGAAAGGGGGTGCTGTAGTTGAGCTCAGTCTTGACGACCGGACGTTCCTTGCGAAACCATGCCAGGACGCTTTCTACTCGCTCACTTTGCTTCATCGTACGGACTCAAATTGCTGTAAGAAGCGGATATCGTTTTCGGAGAATAGCCGGAGGTCATTGACGCTGTACTTGAGGTTGGCGATTCGCTCAATCCCCATGCCAAGTGCGTAGCCGGAGTACTTCTCGCTATCGATGCCACAGGCCTCGAGGACATTGCGGTCTACCATGCCACAGCCCAGAATCTCTACCCACCCGGTATGCTTGCAAAAGCCACAGCCCTCGCCACCGCAGATGTTGCAGGAGATATCCATCTCCGCAGATGGTTCGGTGAAGGGAAAGTAGGAGGGGCGTAGCCGGATCTTGGTCTCGGGGCCAAACATCTCTTGGGCGAAGTGTAAGAGGACCTGACGGAGGTCCTGGAAAGTGACATGCTCCGCCACATAGAGTGCCTCTACCTGGTGAAAGAAGCAGTGTGCGCGTGCCGAGATTGCTTCGTTGCGGTAGACACGACCCGGGCAGATGATCCGGATGGGTGGCTCTTGGTGCTCCATGATCCGGGTCTGGACGGAGGAGGTGTGTGTGCGTAGCAGTATTTCCGGATGGTGTCCGATAAAGAAGGTGTCTTGCATGTCCCTTGCCGGATGATCTGGGGCAAAGTTGAGCGACTCAAAGACATGCCAATCGTCCTCTACCTCGGGTCCCTCGGCGATGTTGAAGCCCAGCCGGCTAAAGATACCGATGATCCGATCTCGGACGATGTTGAGTGGGTGTCGAGATCCGAGTGGGAGGGGGTAGGGTGTCCGGCTGAGATCCAGTGCATCCAGCTCCGATGAGTGGTTGTCACTATCGAGCTGTGCCCTGAAGGCCTCTATGCGATCTTGTACAAGGGTCTTGAGCTGATTGAGCTGCATGCCGAGCTCTCGTTTGGTCTCTTTGGGCATCTCTTTGAACTCTTTGATGACTTCGTTGAGTGCTCCCTTTTTGCTCAGATACTTTAGACGCAGTTCCTCCAGTAGCTCGAGGTTTTCGGGTTGGGTGAGGGCGTTGATCTCTTGGGTTATTTGTGCTATCTTTTCTTGAATCGTCATGGTTGCGTATACAAGGAGTTGCGGTTCTGGTGAAGTAGAACCATGTCTGCGAAGTTACCCTAAATATTCCAAAGTTCTTTATTTTTTCGAAAAAAACCTTTGTTCTCGGGCTTGTTCTCTCTCCGTGGGGTGTCGTTAGCGTTTTTTGAGGATGCTGTTGAGTACACGTGCAGAGCAGATTACCTCATCGGCTTCGGAGCGAATCTCGACATTCCAGAGGTGGGTGCTCCGTCCTCTGTGGATGATGGTGGCTATGCCCTTGACCACATCGCCTTCGTGTGCGGTGCTGATGTGGTTGCCACTGACCTGCATCCCCACTTGTATTTCGTTGTTGTGCAGGAGTACCAGCGAGCCATATCCGGCGAGAGTCTCGGCCAAGGCCAGAGAGGCACCTCCGTGTAGGATGCCCATCGGTTGCCGAGTGCGTCGGTCTACGGGCATAGTAGCCTCCACGTACCCTTCGGACAGCTTGGTGACCGTGATTCCCAAACTTTCCATTAGGGTATTTTTTTGCATTTGATTGATGAGGTCGACCGAGATCTGCTCCTCTTTTTCCTCGGGGTATAGGAGGTACTTGTTGATGAAGTGCCTTATCCCATCTTCATTGTTGGACAGTGTGACGTAGTCGGCCACCCTCTTGACGGCTTCGGAGGCATTGGCCATGGCCACTCCCAGTCCGGACATTTGGATCATACGCAGGTCGTTGTAGTTGTCACCTACAGCCACGACTTCTTTGCGTGGGATCCCTAGGTCTTTTAGGAGAAAATCCAAGCTGTACCCCTTGTCTACTCCATTGGGTACTACCTCGATGAAGCTCTCTGCGGATACGAAAAATGAGAGTCTGTTTTCAAAATGAGCCTCCAGCTCGCTCTTGAGGGACAATAACTCCTCTCCATCTCCCACCAAAGCACATTTGAGTGGTGCTCTCGTCAGGGCGTCGGGTAGAGACTTCACTTCGCGTATCGGCATCTCAAAGTCTATCTTGCTCTCGGCCTGGATGTGTCGGTTGTCCTTGTCCTCGGCTATAATCTCCTCTCTCGTGTAGGTGATCATCTCCACCCCTTTTCGTTGCTTGACGATCTCGTACAGCTCGTTTACGATCTCGAGGGGGATTGTTTTGCGTCCGAGTACTTGTCCATCTGCACAGGAGGTTATTTTTCCTCCGTTGTAGGACATCAAGTAGCCTCCGTACTTGTCCATTTGTAGCTCACGAGCTATCGGAGCTGCGCCATAGGTCGGTCGGCCGGTGGCGATCACCAGGGTCAAGCCCTCGCGTTGCACTTCCAGGAGTGCGTTGTAGGTGGATGGGTGTATCTTTTTCTCATCATCCAGCACCGTCCCATCCAGATCAAGTGCCAGGATACGGTACGCAAAAGGGTACGACTTCTTGTTATACTTAGGGTTCATTATTTGGTTGCTCTAAAATAAAACGTTACAGAGCCAGTACATTCAGCACCCGGTAGTCGCTTTCTTGCATTATCTTGTCGTCTTTTATGGCTCTCGAAAAGGGGACATTGATGAGCTGGTCGTTTTGGATGCCGATCATTACGTTGCGTTGTCCGTCCAGCAGTGCATCCACGGCGGCGACACCCATTCGGCTGGCCAGGATACGATCCTGTGCGCAGGGGCTGCCTCCTCGCTGTATGTGTCCCAAGATCACGACTCGGGCCTCATACTCAGGATGAGCGGCCTCTATTCGCTCAGCCACGCCCATCGCTCCGCCTGTCTTTTCGCTCTCAGCGACAAGGATGATGGCGCTGTTTTTGCTCTTCCTAAAGCCACTGCTAATCATGTTGTTCATCTGCTCCTCGGAGGCTTTGTACTCCGGAATTACAGCTACCTCTGCACCACTTGCTATGGCACCGTTGAGGGCCAAAAAACCGGAGTCTCTACCCATCACCTCCACGACAAACAGTCGGTCATGCGAGCTTGCGGTGTCGCGCAGCTTGTCCACCGCCTCCATGATGGTGTTGAGTGCGGTGGCGTATCCTATGGTCCGGTCGGTGCCGGATAGGTCGTTGTCGATAGAGGCCGGTATGCCGACGATAGGGATGTCGTACTCGTTGGCAAAGATGCGAGCCCCCGACAGAGAGCCGTCACCGCCGATCACCACGAGGGCATCTATTCCCTCCTTCACCATGTTTTCGTACGCCTGCTTTCGTCCCTCTTTGGTCATGAATTCTTTGCTCCTTGCTGTCTTGAGCTTGGTCCCTCCTCGTTGGATGATGTTGCTGACATTCTCTGTCTGCAACTCCTTGATCGCCCCATCGATCAGCCCCTTGTACCCTCTGTAGATTCCTTTTACCGTCAGGCCATAGGCGATCGCACAGCGGGTCACGGCACGGATGGCGGAGTTCATCCCGGGAGCATCACCTCCACTAGTCAGGATGCCGACACACCGGATGCCACGGTATAGTTTGGTGCTTGGAGCTATTGTGTTTAGGTCTTTATCTTCTTCCATGGTAGTATTCATTAGTTGTGTGGGATCACATTGTTATTCTTTGGTTAGTCTCATGGCCACCCACTCACCGGAGGGGTTGGTTAGGTCGCATGTCACCCAGCCCAGTCGTAGGAGTGCCTCCTCTATCATCGGGACATCGGTGCCCAAAAATCCACTCAGTAATAGTTCGCCCTCGGGTCTGAGCGCGGCCACATACCGCCCGCAGTCCTCCAGTATGATGTTGCGATTGATATTGGCCAGGAGGATATCCACCGGTGCCAGCCCTTTCAGCGTGTCAGCGGTGCCACGTTTCACCTCTATTGAGACGTTGTTTTGCTCGGCATTGTACTTGGCATTTTCGACAGCTGCATCATCGATATCTATGCAGAGACAGTGCTTGGCCCCCCTTTTCATCGCATATATCCCCAGTATGCCACTGCCACAGCCCATATCAATCACTTGCTTGCCACTCGTGTCGATCTCGCTCAGCAGACGCAGCATGCCGAGGGTGGTCGCATGGTTGCCTGTCCCAAAAGCCATCCTGGGGTCAATGATCAGCTCCTGCTCCACCGACGGCATAGGGTCATGAAACGAAGCTCGCACCCCCAGCTTGCCCGGAAGGACCTCCACCGGAGCGTAGTAGTGGCGCTCCCATACCTTGTTCCAATCCTCGGACGGGACCAAGTCGTACTCGTAGCCGATCTTCAGAGACTGTAGTAGAGGATGCGACTCCACGAGCTCTCTCAGGCTCTTGGTACAAAAGTTTGGCTCCTGTATATAGGCACTGTACACGCCACTCTCTTGTACAAAAAAGGACTCATACCCCATCTCACCCAGCAGATAGGAGAGGGTGTCTTGGAGATCCGTAGAGGCCTGTGAAGGCAGGTCAAAGTTTACTTGTATGTAGTTCATGGAGGTCAATGATCGTCTAAAAAAAGTCCGATAATGCCAGTGTCCTACAGCTGGATGGACTGTACCCCAAAGTTACACAAATTGGTATTGATGGAAAAAGGTATTTCGCCCCCCTCCGATGGCTCAAGTGGAGGGGGATTTTTTTATCACCGTATTTTTTCTATCCGTCTAAACGATTGCTTCTGTCCGAGAAAAGTTTTGCTTCTATCCGTGAAACCGATCGCTTCTATCCGTGAAACCTGGGGCTGCTTGCAATCAATTGATTCTCTGTTGTTTGTAAAACTCTAAAAACCGCTCTAAAAACCGCACTTTTTCCAGCGTGTGTTTTTGGTGATTTTGGGCTACTCGAAGCACCTTTTTACCCAGTACTCTGGCAGAAAAGCTCCAAGTCCATCCGTCTTCTCGGTCGGAAGTAGGGTTGTCGCTTCGGATAAAAATCAGTATCTTTGTAAAAGACAGAAACAGAAAATAAAAATGTAACTTACTAAAATAGATAAGATTATGAGCAACAAAAACGGACTGAAAGTACTGATCGGCGTGGCAATCGGAACGGCCATAGGAGCCTGCATCGCTTACTTTTCTGATGAGGAGAAGCGCAATAAGTTCATCGACGATATGTCCGACAAGGCAGAGCGTGCCGGCGAAAGCCTGAAAGACGTCTACTATGAGGGACGGATCCGCGCTCGCAAGGCAGGACGCGATCTCAGCCGTAGATTTGCGGATGCCAAGGAGGACGCTCAGAATGCCCTCAACGACGCCATGGATTCGGCACTGAACCTGGGAAGAAAGAGTAGAGAGTCCTTTGAAGAGCTCGCAGAGCTCACCAAAGAGGAGCTCGAGGAGATGAAGAAAGAAGCCCTCAAGGAAGGCAAGGAAATCTCCAAGAACCTCAAGGAGGCACTCGACCAAAAGGATTGAGCTCTATCCGGCACTACAAAAAAAACAGAGGCCTGCAAGTGATACTTCCCGGAGAGGATACCGGTGGTCTCACTTGTGGGCACTTTTTTGGGTACAGCCGTGACGCACAACCACGTCCGGACCTCATGCAGAACTACCGACAGACAAAAAAAGATAATGGCAAAGACGTTTAGATCACTCATCGCAGAGACAAAGCAGGATCTGCTATCGCTTGCAGACCACTACTCGGAGCTCTACCGGCTGAAAGCCCTGGAAAAGGGAGTCCCCAAGGTCGTCCGCTGGAGCTACTTGGCATTCATTGGGGTGGTGGTGGCTTTCTTTTTCCTTTTTTTGTGCCTGACCCTTGTATTTGGGCTTAGCCTCCTTTTTGTACACGGAGCCCCGGAGACAGCGCTGCAGAGCCTGGCACTCGCCAGTCTGTGCTTCACAGGGGTGCTGCTGCTGATCATCGTCGTCCTAATACTGCTGCGCACCAAAGTGTGTGGTCACTACACCGCCAAGATCATCTCCAAGAGGCTTGATGCCCTTGAGCAACGTGAGCAAGATGCGGCCGCCATGCAAACTTCCCCGACCGAGCAGGCAACGATCGCAACCGGTACCGATACAGATATTGTACAGCTGGACTAAAAAAGGACCCCGGCAAGATAAGTGAGACACCATGACCCATACGACCGATAATAACTACAAAGAAAGGCTACAGGCGCGACAAGAGCGACTGGAGAGAGAAATGATGGAGAGCCGCATGAGGCTGGGTAATAACCTTGGCTACCTCGCCCAAAATGGCCCGGTAATGATCGGTGCAACAGCCACCGAAGCCATCGCCAAGCGAAGCCCACGACTGGCTAGAATAGTGGGAGGACTGGGCTTGGGCGTGTACCGACCTGAGACCCGACTCATCGCACCGACTGCTCCAAGCGATCGCGACCGAGTCGAAAGACCTAAGACCAAGTCAACCGACAAACCAACTTGGCTCAAACTGACCGAAAACCTGATCATCCCCCTCGCAATCACCCTGGGGCAACAACAACTTCTCTCCTTTGGCCTCAGGAGAGGTGGTAGATTCGTGGGGTCGGCTCTAAAACTGGTGACAAGAGGACTTTTCGGAAAACGCTAGAGACAAAGACTCCTACTCAAGGGGAGGTGATGTCGCTCAACCAACTCGGCAAAAGTGGAGAGCAAATGATGAGCCAAGAGGTCCGGGCGCATGCCTAGGGCTATACCGGCTCGCCGATAACTCTCCGCAAGCGTGCCGATCTCCTCATCTGTCTCCAGTAAGAACGACCCCGGCTCCGGACAACTGCCCCAAGTATAGCGAGGGGATAGCCCCACTGATATACCGGCCCGGCGGAGCTGATCCAATAGACCGGGCTTGCCTCTAAAGCCATGGACCCACCAGGCTGTGTGCCGTGTGCGTGAGCGGTGCTCCGCCAAAAGCAAATCCCATCCCCCTACGATATGAAAGACGACCGGCAGACCTAGCTCCTCAGCTAGATCCAACTGCCAGCTGACCAGCTTGGACTGCTCGGAGAGCGACAAGCCGGAGGAGCGATTGTCCCACCCCAATTCCCCCAAAGCAAGCAAGGGAGCAGAGGTCTGCTCCCGTTTTGCAAAAATAACTTCCCTAAGGTACTCAACCCCTCGACCTAGTACCTGCTTGGCCTCTTCGACCTCCATGGGATGGATGCCGGTGGTGTAGTAGTCGGCCCTGGGACAAGGCTCCTCACTCAGATAGGTGCTTTGGACGATGATCGTGTCTGTCCCCCGATAGTACTCGCAACCGGTGCGGTGGGTGTGAAAGTCCAGCAACCGGGTGGTCTTGCACTCCGGCCCATCAGGCCGAGACACTGTGCTGCGATCGACCGGTGTCATGGCACAGGGTCGTACCCACTTCCACCAAAAGGATTGCAACGAAGTATCCGCCAAATGGCCAGCGCAAGTCCCTTGATAGGGCCGTGCTTGCGGAGTGCTTCAATCGCATATTGGCTGCAGGTCGGTGTGAACCGACACACCGGTGGCAAGAGCGGGCTGATATACCGCTGATAGCCTCTGATGGGTAGGATGAGGAGAGCGACGATGTATTGGGTGATTTTAGCCATCATCTTAGCCATCATCGTGAAGTCTTTTCAGCAGTTTGTCGAGTGCGATCCGAGTACTTTTTTCGGCTTGAGCATATGAGCAGACTTCGTCCGAGAGGTAGACAAAGCCGACCAACAGCGTCCCGAGACCCAGGGCTTGGACAAAGTCGGTGAGGCTGTGTTTGTTGGTCCGATAGCACTCTCGGTAGAGACGTTTGATCCGGTTGCGCGCCACAGCGTGCTTGTGTAGGCGTTTGGGGACGCTGAGGATGATCTTGACCGGAGGAGTGGATACAGAGGTGGGGACAAGTGTATAGACCACTCGCACGGGATAGCACACAAAGCCCTGCTTGCCTGCAAAGAGGGTGTTGATCTCCTCTTTCAGGTAGAGACGCTCCTGCTTGGCTAGTCCGTTGTGCATGGTTTAGTGCTTTTTGAGCACGTCTGCCAGCGCCGCGGTCATGCTTGGGTATTGGGGAGTGGGTGCGACGATATCCACCCTTAGTCCTTGCTCCTCCATGGCTTGCTTGGTCCCTTCGCCCAGACAGCCCATCAGACGATCGCCTTGGACAAAATTGGGGTGGTTGTGAAACAGGGAGTTTACGCCATTGGGGCTAAAAAATAAAATCCCATCAAAGGCATCCAGCTCCTCAGGTGTAAAGGACGAGAAGACGGTACGCGTAATCACGTAGCGGTCATACTCTATTCCCTCTTCGTCCAGTCTGGCAAAAAGATCCTCCTTTTGCCCCTCGGTGGTTGGGATCAGGAAGCGTTCTTTTTTGTGCTTGAGGATCATATCCAGCAGCTCCTCGTGGTTGCCACTTGTCTCCGGTGTATATACCTTGCGCTTTCGTACCGTGATGTACTTTTGGAGGTAGCCTACGATCATCTCGGAGAGGCAGTAGTACTTGTAGTTGTCCGACAGCTCGATCCGCATTTCCTTGAGGAGCGTGAAGAGGTGGTCGGTCATTGTCCTGGAGGTCAGCACGAGTGAGGTGTAGTCCGCCGGGTCTATCTTTTGGTCACGTAGCTCTCGTGTGGTGAGTGGCTCAAGGGTGAATAGGGGCCGAAAGGTCAGCTCCAGACCGTACTCCTTGGCTAGGTCGAAATAGGGGGACCGAGGGGATGAGGGTTTGGGCTGAGATATGAGGATACGTTTGATATATTTAGACATGGAGTGGGCGTTGATCTTGTTGCTTGTACATCGCACAGCTATCCCGCAACTGCATTTGTGAGGAGTAGTAGGGGTAGCAATTCGCACCCGCAAAGGTACCAAATAATATGCAATGGGTGTCTTCGGACTCTACTGAGGACCGTCACACCTCGCCAGACCACCCACACTCTGTAGATAAAGTACAGCAAACCGATCATGATGCTCACGGCCTGGCGGTGATGGGGCAAAAAAAGTAGGACCAGCAGGGGAAGTAGCTGCATGGAGGCCCACCATGCCGACAAAAAGACATAGCCCGGAAGCCACAACCGTAGCTCATCCGAGTCACCGAAGGAGAAACTTATCCAAAATTGCAACAAGAGACTAAGTGAAAACAGCCCAAAGGCATACAGCGAGTGCCTGAGTGTCTCGTCCCAAAACCGAGCTGCGCTCAGTGTGTCTCCCATTGTCTGCCTCAGGAGTAGCGTGACCAGTATGCCTACCAAAACAGATCCCACAAGGATGCCCATCGCCAGTATGATCGGCCGGGGTGTATACTCGGAGACGCTGCGGATGTTTCGGGGGCGCAGGGTGACCAGCTGTAGTGCCTGCATACGTCCCTTTGCCCCCATGACAGTATAGAGTGTGGCCATCACCGAGAGGAGCAGGAGGACCACTACGATGAGGCTGTCCCAGTACGCCGGTGCTGAGGTGATCGGTACGCTCTCGTACCGCTCTGCAAATGTGGGCCAAGTGAGTAGTTGCATGCTCTCTCCTCGGGTCACCGCTCACCCATCGGCCTCACTTCCACAGATCGGTGGGTAGTTGGGCCAGTGCTTTGTCCTCTGCAGCGTGCATCGCAGTCTCCTCCTCGGGGGTGCCATCATCCAGTCCACAGAGGTGTAGGATGCCGTGAATCATCACTCGCATCAATTCGGTCCGAAAGTCTGAGTCGTAGTCTTCGGCATTGATTCGGACCTGATCCACGCTGATGACAATGTCGGCAATGATGAGGTCGTCCTGGGCTTGTCCAAAGGTGATGACATCGGTGTAGTAGTCGTGTCCGAGGTATTTTTTGTTGAACTCCAGGATGGTCGGGTTGTCACAAAACTGAAAAGCTACATCCACTACCTGCATGCCGTATCCCTTGGCCACACCACGCAGCCAGTTATTCACCTTGCGCCGGCGAAAGTCGGGGACCCGGATCCCTTCACCCTGACTGTAATAACTAATTGCCATATATTCACCCTTTGAGATTATCGTTTGCTGAGCGTCCCTGGGACGATTGCACCGAGTAGGACACTCCCACTGGGACAAAGTTAATCCTTTTTCCTTGAATCCCACACTTTGTCAAAGGTCTCGGATCTAAAAGTCCGCCCTATGCGGTCACAAACTATTTTTCCCCGACGAAAAACTCAAAATCACTATGTGATTTATTCAAATCACATAGTGATTTCTTCGCGTCACAGTGTGATTTGAAGAAATCACTTAGTGATTTTATCTTTTTCATGGGAGATGAGTGACTTTTTCTCCGATGTTGCTGTTTTTTGCGGGGGGGCTTTTGCTTTTGTGTGGTGGCGAATACGTGGGGCTCTTTGGGGATAAAAGGAAGGGTGTGTCCGAAACATTGTGTTTCGGACACACCCTTTTTTCTCTGTGTCCCGCAATGGGGTTGTCGCGGTGCTTTTTTTACTTTTCCAGTGTCAGCTCGCTCATGAGGTTGGAGGCTTTGCCCCACACATCGATGAAGAAGAGGACGTAGCGAATGTCAACGGCGATGCAGCGTTGGAGTACGGGCTCAAACTCGATGTCGCCACTCATGGCCTCCCAGTTGCCGTCAAAGGCGAGCCCGATGAGGTTGCCTTCGCCGTTGAATACCGGGCTGCCGGAGTTGCCTCCGGTGATGTCGTTGTCGGTGATGAAGTTGACGTGCAGGTCTCCATCCTTGGGGTCGGCGTAGGGCTTGCGTGTCTCCGGATCGGCGAGGAGTGCGAGAATCTCGGGCTGTACAGCATACTCGTAGACGTCCGGGTCTTGTTTTTCGAATACTCCGTTTTGGGTGGTGAAGTAGTCGAACCATGCTGCGTCATAGGGTCGGTAGCCTTGTACGGAGCCGTAGCTGAGTCTCATGGTGAAGTTGGCGTCGCTGGGGAGTGCTGTGTCGGGCCACATTTCTTGTAGGCCTTTGAAGAAGAGTCGCTCGCCCTTGATGTAAGCTCCGACGTGAGCTCGGATGACCTTGTTTTGGGTTTGGATGGCTTCGCTGAAGCTTTTGATCAAGGTGACTGCCGGGTCGGTGTCGTAGGCTACTTGCAGTGCGTCGTAGTTTTGGAGGGCACGGAGTACTCGATCTTGGGTGACGAAGACGGAGTTGTCGTAGAGGTATTCGGCGTACTTTTCGTAGCTGCCGTCAAAGTCGTTGTCGATCTTGTCGTAGATATCGGGTAGGGCGTCCGGGCTGACGTTTTGTCGAGCTATTCGTAGCATTACGGGCAGTGTGGCTTTGCCGACCTCGGGGCTAAAGTCTTTGTAGAGCTTTTCTGCCTCAAAGGCTGCCGGATTTTTGGGTGGCATGGCGGTGAGTGGTCGTAGCTCCATACCGCTGACTGCTTCGGTGAGTATGGTGATGTCGTGCTGGGCTTGCCCCATTGCTTGGAGGGGGATTCGCAGGCTGTCGAGTACGGTGCCGTACTCTGCTCGGCGTTTGGGGTTGGCGTTGACCCAGGTGGCAAACTCTTTTTCGATCTTTTGTTTGTTGCCAACGACATTGAGGCGCTTGAGCCCTCGATTCATGCCGATGAAGTTTTTCCAGTAGTTGGAACTACGTGCGTACTTGGAGGCGTATTGGATGCGTGTGGCTTGGTCTTGGTCCATGTATCTTTTCCAAACCTCTTGCTTGGCACCTCGGACGAGGATGGTGGGGTCGTTGGTGTTTTTCATTCGGTCGAGGACGCCCCATGAGCTGAGGTATCGGCTGGTGCTACCCGGGAAGCCAATCGTCATGGCAAAGTCGTGCTCTGCCACTCCTTTTAGGGAGATTTTGGCGAAGTGACGTGGGGTGTAGGGTTTGTTGGATGGATCGTAGTCGGCCGGCTGGTTGTTTTGGTCGGCGTAGACCCGAAAGACGCTAAAGTCGTTTGTGTGGCGTGGCCACATCCAGTTGTCGGAGTCGTGTCCAAATTTTCCGACGGAGCTTGGTGGGGCAAAGGCGAGTCGTACGTCGCTAAAGACGTCGTAGATGACGAGGTAAAACTTGTTGTTGGCATAGAAGGGGTAGATCTCGGCACTGACATTTTTCTGTCCTCTGTAGGGGGCTTGGATCTTTTGGAATGCTTCGAGCTGTGCTTGGAGGCGGTCCATCTCGTCGGAGTGGCCCTCTGCTGCCGCCATCACTTGATCGGTGACGTCGATGAACTCTCGGAGGTACTGGACTTTTAGCCCGGGGATGGGGAGTTCTTCGCTCTTTTGGTGTGCGACAAAGCCGTCCTGCAGATAGTCGTGCTCGACACTGCTCTGGCTCTGGATGGCTCCGTAGCCGCAGTGGTGATTGGTGAAGATCAGCCCCTCGTTGGAGACGGTGATGCCGGTGCATCCTCCGCCAAATATGACGACGGCGTTGGCAATGCCCGGGTCGTTGAGGTCAAAGAGCTTGGTGGGGTCGATTTTGAGCCCGAGAGCTTTCATGCGCTCGATGTTTTCTTTTTTGAGCTCATTGATGAGCCACATGCCCTTGTCTGCACGCACCGCTGGGACGACCATGGCGCAGAGTGTGAGCGCAAGGAGGATTCGTTTGATTGCTTTCATTTTGTCAGAAAAATAGGTTTAGTGGATTGTATGTATGTGTGTTGCTTGGACTTAGTGGCGTGTCGGGGTGTGAGCTTTGGCCAGGATTTTTCGCCAAAGCCCGGGTGCCAAGAGCCCGGTGCCGACCAGGCCCATGGTGGCTATGAGCCAGAGTGATCGGAGCAGGAGTCGGATAGGGAGGCTGTCGGGTGATAGGCTCATGCCAATCCGATAGATCGGGACAGCCAGGAGTAGGAAAAATAGGATCTGTACGGTGTCGTATCGGATCGGGTGGTAGATGCGCCCCAGGAGGTAGGAGAGGAGTAGCATGGTGGTGTTGCAGGCTACGGCTGCCCAAGCGCAGGCGATGATGCCATACCGAGGTACGCCCCAGATGATGATGCTGACGGTGAGCACCAGACCGATGACCGAAAAGATGGCCCCGAAGTAGGTGCGGTCGCTGAGCTTGTACCAGATGGAGAGGTTGTAGTAGATCCCAAAGATGATCTCGCTAATCATCATGTAGGGGACGATGATCAGCCCCTCGTAGTAGTCCGGACGTACAATGTGCTTGAAGATGTCCATCCAAAACATGACGAAGAGGAAGATCAGGACAGCGAAGAACACAAAGCCATTCATCGCCACTCGGTACGCTGTCGGGGCATCCTGTGCTTTCATCTTGGCGAAGACAAAGGGATCGTAGGCAAAGCGAAACGCCTGCAAAAACATCACCATCACCACGGAGATTTTTAGGTTTCCCCCAAAAAGCCCCACCATGCTCATTCCCTCTTCCGGGTTGTCAAAGAGGCCGGGGATGAGGATCTGTCCGGCCATCTTATTGAAATTGCCGGCCAGCCCCAGCAATACGAGCGGTATGCAGTAGGCCGCTATCCTGCGTACCAGCGCCTTGTCGAAGCGAGCTCGAAGTGCCGGCCGGAGTACCGGTAGCATCACGAGGGCTTCTATGCCGGAGGCTAGGAGGTTGGAGACAAATATGTAGCCTACACCGTAACCGGGTAGGTATAGCCAGGAGGGTAGTGCGACTCCCCGAGCGTCCAGATAGGGCAGTAGGACGAGGAATAGGAGGTTGAAGAAGATATTGAGCCCTACGAAAAGGAACTTGTAGAAGGCAAACCGGAGTGGCCTTTTTTGGTACCTAAGGTAGGCGAAAGGGAGCGACATCACAGCGTCCAGGCTGACGATTGCGATGAACATGGCCACGTAGCCACTGTTGTCCGGATGCCCGATGGCGGTCGCTATATCCTCGACAAGGAGTAGCCCTATCAGCATGAAAGTGGCTACCGCTCCGGAGAGGATCCGTAGGCAGGTCCCGTAGACTCTGTCGGGCTCCTCCTCTGTGCTCATGAAGCGAAACAGCCCCGTCTCCAGTCCCAGTGTCAGCACCACCAGCACCACACTCACCCAAGCGTAGAGGTTGGTGACGATGCCGTACTCCGCAGTGTCGGCCAGTACTCGAATGTAGAAAGGTGCCAGCAACCAGTTGAGAAACTTGCTGACGATATTGGTCATCCCATAGATGACGGTATCTTTTGCTAGCCCTTTGAGTCCGTTTGCCATAATAGTCGTTGGTCAGTCTGCAAGGTTTGCGTGGTCGGCACGATCTTGGTGCCGATGGGGTATATAGCGGAGTGGGGCTCCGTCCTGCTGAGTGTTTTAGTCAAAAAATCCGGCCTGCCTTGGTGGTAAGTCCAGCTCATCTCTGCCAAAGTGACGGTAGGCCAGTGAGGTGACTTCGCGTCCCCTCGGTGTGCGCTTGAGGAAGCCCTCCTTGATCAAAAAAGGCTCGTATACATCCTCCACTGTCCCGGTATCTTCACCGATGGCTGTGGCTATGGTGCTGAGCCCCACCGGTCCGCCGCCAAACTTATCCATGATGGCCAGCAGTAGCTTGTGGTCGATCTGGTCGAGTCCGTGCCTGTCGATATTGAGTGCTTCCAGGGCAAAGCAAGCAATCTCCTTGTTGATCCTGCCTGTGCCTTTGACTTGGGCAAAGTCTCTCACGCGTCGGAGTAGGGCGTTGGCGATACGTGGGGTGCACCTGCTTCGCTGTGCGATCTCCGTGGCGGCGTCCGGTGTGCAGTCGACACCTAGGATGCGTGCACTTCGGAGGACGATGTTTCGGAGGGTTTCAATGTCGTAATACTCCAAGTGCATATTGATCCCAAACCGCGCCCGCAGTGGAGCAGTGAGCAGGCCACTACGAGTGGTGGCGCCGATGAGGGTGAACGGCTCCAGCTCGATCTGTATGCTTCGTGCACCCGGGCCTTTGTCGATCATGATATCTATCCGGTAGTCCTCCATGGCTGAGTACAGATACTCCTCCACCACAGGGGGCATGCGGTGTATCTCGTCTATGAAGAGGACATCATTTTTTTCCAGCGAGGTGAGTACTCCTGCCAGGTCGCCGGCTTTGTCAAGGACGGGACCCGATGTGACCTTGATGCCCACACCCAGTTCGTTGGCTATGATCTGGCTGAGCGTGGTTTTGCCCAGTCCGGGTGGCCCATGCAATAGGACGTGGTCCAGCGACTCGCTGCGGAGCTTTGCCGCCTGCACAAAGACTTGGAGGTTGGACACCACGGACTCTTGGCCCTGAAAGGTCTCAAACGTCAGCGGACGCAACAGTTGGTCGGTGTCGTCACTTGTCCGGGCGGAGGAGCCGGGTCGTAGCTCTTGTCCCTCCACTCCTCGGATATCAAACTCCTCCAGACCCTCTATGATTCGGTCGTCGTCTCGTCTCATTTATCGTCGGCCAGGTCAAAGTCTAGTTGCCTTCTGCCCAAGTCTGCCCGTGCGACGCGTACTCGGATCTCGTCACCGAGAGCATAGCGTCGTTTTTTGTTGTACCCCACGAGTGCATAGGTCTTTTCGTCCAGCTCGTAGTAGTCGTCGTCCAGCTCGCGTATCGGCACCAGTCCCTCGCATCCGTTGTCGGTCAGCTCCACAAAGATCCCAAAGTCCTTCACACCCGAGATCACTCCATCAAACTCTTGCCCCAGTCGCTCCTGCATGTACTCCACTTGCTTGTACTTGATCGAGGTGCGCTCTGCGTCTGCTGCGAGCTTCTCCATCTCGGAGTCGTGCTTGCAGATCTCATCCAGTTTTTTCTTGTTGGCGGCGGGCATACCTGCCATGTACTGAGTGAGTAGTCGGTGCACCATCATATCCGGGTGTCGACGTATTGGGCTTGTGAAGTGTGTGTAGTCTGCAAATCCGAGCCCAAAGTGTCCGATGTTCTCTGTCTGGTAGGTGGCTTTTGCCATGGATCGAATGGTCAGGACCTCGATCATGTTTTCCTCCGGTTTGCCACTGATGGCTTGTAGTAGTTGGTTGAGTCCGTTGGCCACACTTTCGTCATCGCCGGTGTAGTCCAGTTTGTAGCCGAGTCGTGATACGAATTCGGAGAGCTCGTGCAGTCGGTCTTCATCCGGTCGGTCGTGGACACGGTAGACAAAAGGCAGGGGCTTCTTGGCACTGCCCAGCTTGGCGACAAACTGTGCCACGGCTTGGTTGGCCAGTAGCATGAATTCTTCGATCAGCTTGTTGGCATCCAGGCTGTGCTTGATATAGACCTCCAGGGGTTTGCCTTTTTCGTCCAGCTTGAATGCCATCTCGGTCCGGTCAAAGTCGATTGAGCCCTTCTCCATCCGGCGTTTGCGGAGCTTTTGGGCCAGGGAGTTGAGGAGGCGTACCTCATCGGCGTAGTCTCCCTCCTCACCTTCGATCATGTCCTGGGCCTCTTGGTACGCCATGCGTCGGTCGCTATTGATCACGGTACGTGTGATGCGGTAGTTGAGTACCTGGGCCTCCTCATCTAGGTCAAAGATGACAGAGTATGCCGGTCGATCTACACCCGCACGCAGGCTGCAGAGGTCGTTGCAGAGTCGCTCGGGCAGCATAGGCACGGTACGGTCCACTAGGTAGACGCTTGTGGCGCGCTCGGCCGCCTCCTTGTCGATCAGATCTCCGGGCTTGACGTAGGCGGTGACATCGGCTATGTGTACGCCTACCTCCCAGTGTCCTTCTTTGGTACGACGTACCGATAGTGCATCGTCGTAGTCCTTGGCATCTGCAGGGTCTATGGTGAAAGTGGTGACGCTCCTAAAGTCCTCTCTACGGTATTCGTCCGAAAAGGCCACTTTCTCGTCCAGTTGCGCAGCGTACTCCTCCACATCGGAGGGGTAGGTGTAGGGTAGCCCGTACTCGGCGAGTATGGCGTGCATCTCAGTGTCGTTGTCGCCCGGGGTGCCGATGATGGCGATGACCTCGCCCACGGGGTTTTTGGCACGTTCGGGCCATTCGAGTACCCGTACCACCACCTTCTCGCCATCCTTGGCGCCGTTGAGGCCACGCTCGGGGATCAGGATGTCGTTGCCTAGCTTGTTGCTGTCGGTGAGCAAAAAGGAGAGTCCGTTGTTGATCGACATCACGCCCACAAATGTGCTCACCACACGCTCGACGATCCGGATCACCTCCCCCTCCGGCTCTTGTCCTCTGCGGGTCGCTAGGAGCTGTACCTCTACTCGGTCACCATCGAGTGCGTGGCCGGAGTTGCGCTCCGCTATGCGTATGGGGTCGTTGCCATCGTCTGGGAAAAAGAAGTTGTGCCCCTTGCCGGCTTTTCGTCCAAAGGTCCCCTCCAGTACTTTACTCTGGGGCTGGTAGAGGTAGCTCTTGCGGGATTTGCCTCGTCGCACCACTCGTTCGGTCACGTATTGCTCGAGGACCTCCTCCACGAGGTCAAACGCTAGGGCATCTGCAGCCCCGATCTCCTCTCCTACCTTGCGAGCATGGACATCCTTGCCCGCATGGTTGCGAAGGTACTGCAGGACTAGGTTGCGGATCTGCCCCAAACTTTTGCCGGGATTGGCTTTGGCTCGCCTCCCTTTCTTTATCTCTTTTTTGCCTTTTCTCATCGCTCTGTTTCAAAAAATGAATCCCCCCACACCTCCTACAAAGGTAATAAAATAGAGGAACTGTTGCACAAAGGTGGATTCTCTCGTCCTTTTCAACCAAAATATTGCCGAAGGAGTGCTTTTTATAGTTGAGAAAACAGGCTCAGGGAGGTCAAAATGCCGGGTGTGGCTAAAGTCAATCTCTTTGAAAAACCCAAATCCCCTATCACGATTTGAACCCCCAAAAATAGCTCAACGATCTTCAGAGATCCACATTCTACATCTTTCTTCTGTCCGTCTAGGCGATCGCTACTATCCGTGAAAAGTTTTGCTTCTATCCGTGAAACCGATCGCTTCTATCCGTGAAACTTGAGGTCTTTTGCAAGTGTTTGATTATCAGTGCTTCCACGAGTCGGTTTTTCGGCTCTGAAAATCGCCTTTTCCCCGTGCTTTGGGGACCCTTTTTTGCTTGTTTTTTTGTACTTTTGTCGCAGTGAAAAAGAGTCGCCACCCGTCTTCGATGTGGTGTCTCTTGTGTTGCTCTCCCCACCCCTATAATAATGTATAGTCAACTATGAAAGTGATCACAGACGCACCGATCTACCGGCTTGCTCAGTTTGCCCTGTCTCTGGCTGTTGTCTTGGCCGGATGTGGCGGTAGTCGCACTGTCTCAAAACGTGCCCAAGAAGAGATGCAGCAGGCGGAAATGCAGCAGGAGGAGCCGGAGGATGCCTACACCGAGGTGGTGTCGGAGGACAACCTCCAGGCGTCCGGGCTGATGGATGTCTACAAGCATGATGGTAAGTACTACTTTGATATGCCTACGACTCTCCTAGGACGGGATTTTTTGGTCCTCAATCGTGTGCTGGAGGTGCCACCCGAGCTGAACAGCCTGGGTGTCAACAAAGGAACCAACTACGAGAATATACTTATCCGTCTACTCCTTGATGAGGAGCGCGAAAACCTGCTTGTCCAGGAAGTCAAGCCTATGCCGGTCGTGCCGGAGCGGGATGCCATCCGTGAGTCGGTCCTCCAAAACTTTAGGTCTCCGCTGATGGGCAAGATGGATATCACCGCCTTTTCGGCAGACTCCACTCGACTGCTATTGGATGTGACCGACTACTTTGATGGCTCCTCGAGTTTTTTCAACCACCTTTTTGACAAGATCGAGGTTGGGGGGATGGTCCAGTCGGATCTGTCGAGGATCGTGCGTGCCAGCTCTTTCCCGACCAATACCACTATCGTGAGTGACCTATCCGGTAGTGCCAGCTCTCAGAGTGGTGAGGACCTGTACATGACGGTGCGGGTCAGCTCGTCTTTCGTACTGTTGCCGGAGGAGCCGATGTCGGGGCGCATCCTCTGCCCTCGTGTGGGCTACTTTACGGTACCTCGGTCGTACTACTCCGATACGCAGGACATGGTCCACCGTGATGAGGTGATCACGCGGTGGCGCTTGGAACCCTCCGATACTGCGGCCTACCTGCGTGGCGAGCCGGTGGAGCCGGTTAGGCCCATTGTCTTTTATATCGATGCCAGTACCCCCAAGCAGTGGCGTAGCTACATCAAGGCGGGGATAGAGGCGTGGAATGTGGCTTTTGCCAGAGCCGGATTTGTCAACGCTGTACGAGCGATGGAGGTGGACAGTACGCTCAACAAGGATGATCTGACCCTCTCCGGAATCAACTACGTCGCCAGTGATGTACAAAACGCCATGGGACCCTCTGTCTACGATCCACGCAGTGGCGAAATCATCCAAGCTGATGTGATCTGGTGGCACAACGTCCTCAATATGTTGCGCAACTGGATTGTCCTCCAGACCGGTGCTACGCAGACCGGTGCGGATAAGTGGATCTTGCCGGACGAACTGCTGGGTGAGGCGATGAAGTTCGTCGCATGTCACGAGGTAGGGCACTCCCTGGGCTTGAGGCACAATATGATCGCCTCGTCCGCCTATACGGTGCAACAGCTGAGGGATCCTGCCTTTACCTCCCAAAACGGCACTTCGGCAAGTATCATGGACTATGCCAGGTTCAACTACGTGGCACAGCCCGGTGACGGTGTCACCCAGTTCTCACCTAGGATCGGCCCGTACGACCTTTTTGCCATCGAGTATGGCTATCGCTGGTACCCAACCCATGAGGCCGAGAAGCAGGGTCTGTGGCGACTCTTGAGCACCCACAGAGGTCCACTCTACAGATACAGTGAGGCGCAAAACCTACTGACGGCCTTGGATCCTCGAGCACAGGTGGAGGACTTGTCCGATGATCCGGTGCAAGCCTCTACCTTGGGGATTGCCAACCTCAAGCGGATCCTCCCTCGACTCCTCGAGATCACCAAGATGCCTGATGAGCCGGGGCAGGGATACGATGAGGCGGGCCTACTCTACAACAACCTGATAAGTCAGTGGAGTGACTACGTGCGCCACCCGGAGACACTAGTCGGCGGACTGTACCTGGAGTACACCACTCGAGCCGACACCGATACCCCCACCTACGCTTTTGTACCCCGTGAGAAGCAAAAGGAGGCCGTGGACTTTTTGCTAAAAGAGGTCTTTGATGATGTGGATTGGCTCTTTTTTGCCCCAATCACTGAACGGACATTTGCGCTAAAAGGCAGCCCTGCCGGCGTGACCGAGATGGCTCCATCGCTTTTGCTCAAAAATGCCCAAAGCTCTACGCTGATGGCTCTACTCGATGATCAGAGGCTGGCCCGCATGAGCCAAAATGAATGGCACAATGGACAAAAGGCCTATACCCCAACCGATCTGACCGACAGACTGTACCACTTTTTCTTTGACAAAACCCGCCGGGGGATGCCCCTCTCCGTGAAGGAGCGTATGATGCAAAAAAACCTTGTGGACATCCTGCTGGGAGCTTCTGCCGTAGATCTATCGCTGGGGATGGACTTTGGTCTGGTGGAGCAGGGGCATGCCCGAGACCTGAGTGTCGAGAGGAGCATCGACTTTGGTGGATCGGGTGCCGAGCGAGTGTCGGATGCCCTGTCGGTCAAGCGCGAACTGCTGATCCGTATTTATAGGACCATTCGCCCCCTCTGCACGACCGGATCTCGTGCGATGCAGGGCCACTATATGGACTTGAAGCTAAGGATTGAGAAAGCTCTTGGCCTCAAGGTGAGTGCTTGAGGTGAAAGTGTCCTCTGTCCACCGTGATGTGGCGACAGGGCATCTCCTTCTCAAGAAAAAAAGTAACTTTGTGAGGTATAGTGATCAACAAAGTATAGTTTTATGAGACGATTGTTTTTTACTCTGGCACTGGGGCTACTGGGTACTGTGGCCTTTTCTCAAGCTCCTGCTGATTCGGAGGTTGGTTTTAGGCACGAGGTGAAAGTCAACCTTTGCACCACCGTCATAGCTCATTGCCCTGAGCTAAGCTATGAGTACCGGTTTACCGAAAACACGACGGCCGGTGGACGACTCATCGTTTCGTTTGCCGAGGATGACCTCTATTTGCCTCTGAGGGGTTGTTACGCTATGGGGATGCCCTATTTTCGCTGGTACTTTCCGAGAATGTCGACATCATACCCGTTTTTGGATCCAATCGGGTCCGGCTTTTTTGTGGAGGTGAATCTCGCTCTGGCTTGCTATCGCACCAATGAGGACTCCACGGTGTCCTCTGCCACCTCCAAGTCTGAGCCCCAGTCCCCGTGGTTGTTTGGGACAGGGATTGGCGCCGGCTATCGCTGGGTGACAAGAAAAGGCTGGAGTGCGGAGATCTTTGGCGTAGTGGGACGCAACGTCATCCCCAATGCTAGTCATGAAGCCTATGGCACTACCGGGCTGACCATCGGCTACACTTTCTGAGACAGAGCACGCACAGCCCTCTGCGCCGGCAGGCTCTGTCCGTAGTGGCGACTGCCCCAACCCAAAGCGTCGTTCGACCACAGCGGTATGGTCGAGCGACGCTTTGGACTTTGGATACCTAGATGTTGGTAGCTACATGTGGTGATCGACCGTGTAGCGAAAATGGGAGGTGAGCTCCCGATACAGGCACTCTTTTACTTGACTGTGAGTGCTTATGATTTGTTGCTTGCGAGGGTTTCTGTGTCATCCAAAGTGATTATTAAAGAAAAAGATACGAAATAAAGCCCCCTTTTCTTTGCTAACTATTGATATTTGGGCTAAATTTGCATAGTATATGATTCTTTGAAGCAATTATAATAATCTAAAAATTAATAGTTCTACTAGATCAACTATGTGGTTATACAACTCATCTATTGGTAGAAAAGTCGTGATGAGCCTCACGGGGCTTTTTCTTGTCTTTTTTCTGCTCTTTCACGGGACGATGAATGTGGTAGCGGTGTTTTCAAAGTATGGATACGATCAGATCGTACACTTCTTGGGCACAAATGCGGTCGTCCAGCTGATGGTTCCAGGTCTGGCACTGTTTTTTATCATCCATATCGTTTATTCGATCCTGCTCACACTCCAAAACCGCAAGGCGCGTGGCACTGATCGCTATGCCGTAGTCGGCAAGAGCCCCGTGGAGTGGACGGCAAAGAACATGTTTGTTCTCGGGCTGGTGGTGCTGATCGGTTTGGCATTGCACTTGTACCACTTTTGGGCAAAGATGCAGCTGATGGAGTGGACCGGCCGTGAGGCGGAAAATGGCTACGAGTTGATCGTCAAGCTCTTCTCTGATCCGGTGTACGTGATCATCTATCTGGCTTGGTTTGTGGCAATATGGATGCACTTGACCCATGGCGTATGGAGTGCTTTCCAGAGCATAGGCTTGAATAACGGTATCTGGTATTCGCGCCTCAAGGTGATTGGCATTGTCTTGGCGACAGTGGTGTGCCTGATGTTTGCTTTTGTCGCTATTTCCTTCTATGCACACAGCTTGGGCTACTTCGATAGTATCGGACAGCTTTGGCAGCTGGGTGTTCATTGAGGTGATAGAGCTAGGATAATCATAAAAACTGAATGCGTATTATGGAAAATATAAAGAAGATAGATGCAAAAATCCCTGAGGGACCTCTGGCAGAGAAGTGGAGCAACTACAAGGCTCACCAAAAGCTGGTCAACCCGGCCAATAAGCGCCGTCTCGATGTGATCGTTGTCGGTTCCGGTCTGGCAGGAGCCTCAGCAGCCGCCACACTGGCTGAGCAGGGATTCAATGTGGAGTGCTTTTGTATACAGGACTCTGCACGCCGTGCTCACTCGATCGCCGCACAGGGAGGGATCAACGCCGCCAAAAACTACCAAAATGATGGTGACTCCGTATATCGTCTCTTTTACGACACAATCAAGGGTGGAGACTACCGAGCAAGAGAGGCCAATGTGTATCGCTTGGCCGAGGTCTCCAATGAGATTATAGACCAGTGTGTGGCGCAGGGTGTGCCATTTGCTCGTGAGTATGGTGGTACACTGGCCAACCGCTCCTTCGGTGGTGCTCAGGTATCCCGTACCTTCTACGCTCGTGGGCAAACCGGACAGCAACTCCTACTCGGCGCCTACTCCGCACTGATGCGTCAGGTAGGACTGGGCAAAGTGAAGATGTATGCCCGTCACGAGATGGTGGATCTCGTGATGGTGGACGGTCGTGCGCGTGGTATCATCGTACGTGACCTCGTTACCGGCAAGCTGGAGAGACACGCAGCGCATGCCGTGGTGATCGGGACCGGAGGCTACGGAAACACCTACTTCTTGTCCACCAACGCCATGAGCTCCAATGGCTCTGCCGCATGGCAGTGCTACAAGCGCGGGGCCTACTTTGCCAACCCCTGTATGGCACAGATTCACCCCACATGTATCCCACAGCATGGAGACTTTCAGAGCAAGCTGACGCTGATGTCTGAGTCCCTCCGAAACGATGGACGTATCTGGGTCCCCAAGCGCAAAGAGGATGCTGTCGCCATCCGCGAAGGCAGGCTAAAGCCTACCGACATCAAGGAGGAGGACAGAGACTACTACTTGGAGAGAAGGTATCCTGCGTTTGGCAACCTCGTGCCTCGCGACGTGGCATCACGTGCGGCCAAAGAGCGCTGTGACGCCGGATATGGCGTGGGTACCGGCTTGGCCGTCTACCTCGACTTTGAGGACGCAATACGTCGTCTGGGCAAAAATGTGGTCGCCGAAAAGTATGGTAACCTCTTCCAGATGTATGAAAAGATTACGGCCGACAACCCCTACGAGACCCCGATGATGATCTTCCCGGCCATCCACTACACCATGGGTGGCTTGTGGGTAGACTACGAGCTGCAGACCACTATACCGGGCTTGTTTGCCATCGGTGAGGCCAACTTTAGTGACCACGGAGCCAACCGCCTTGGTGCATCGGCACTGATGCAGGGACTTGCGGATGGCTACTTTGTCCTACCCTACACGATCCAAAACTACCTGTCGGATCACATCCAGGAACCCCACTTTAGTGTCGATCTGCCCGAATTTGCCCAAGCCGAAAAGGGTATCCGTGACCGAATCAATAAGATCATGAATATCAAGGGCAAGCGCAGCGTGGATGAGATCCACAAGGAGCTTGGACACGTCATGTGGGAGTATGTCGGCATGGGTCGAGACAAGGAAGGACTGGAGACGGCTATCCAAAAGTTGGAGGAGATCCGCAAGGAGTTTTGGTCCAACGTCTATGTCCCCGGACAAGCCGATGACCTCAATATCGAGCTCGAAAAGGCACTCCGACTGGCAGACTTCATCGAGATCGGTAGCCTGATGGCACACGATGCACTTGACCGTGAGGAGTCTTGTGGTGGTCACTTTAGACTGGAGCACCAGACCGAGGATGGTGAGGCGCTCCGCCACGATGATCGCTTCATGTACGTATCGTGCTGGGAGTACCAGGGCGAAGGCAAGGCCCCCGTCATGTATAAGGAGGACCTCAACTATCAGTTTGTGGTGCCGCAAACCCGTAACTACAAGAAGTAATCCCCGTAACTACCCTATTTTTTAGAACCCGTAAGTACAATGGATAAAGATATAGATATAAAAGTAAAGGTGTGGCGGCAGCGTAGTGCTTCTGAGAAGGGGCGCTTTGAGACCTACGACCTCAAGGGGGTCTCGCAGTCTGCTTCTTTCCTCGAGATGTTGGATATCCTAAACAACCAGCTCGTACACGAGGGCTTGGAGCCTGTGGCCTACGACCACGACTGTCGCGAGGGTATCTGTGGGACTTGCTCACTGTATATCAACGGCCACCCACACGGTCCCGACACCCAGATCACCACTTGTCAGCTCCACATGCGTCACTTCAACGACGGCGACACCATCACGATCGAGCCCTGGCGCTCTGCGGGATTCCCCGTGATTCGGGACCTGATGGTGGACCGCTCTTCATTTGACAAGATACAGCAGGCCGGAGGATTTGTCTCGATCAACACCGGCGGTACACCCGATGCCAACTCCATCCCCGTGCCCAAGGACAAAGCGGAGCTATCCATGGATGCCGCTGCATGCGTGGGCTGTGGCGCTTGCGTCGCCGCTTGCAAAAATGGATCTGCCATGCTCTTTGTGAGCGCCAAGGTAAGCCAGTTTGCCCTACTTCCGCAGGGTCGTCCCGAGGCAAAGCGCAGAGCCAAGGCGATGGTGGCCAAGATGGACGAGCTGGGCTTTGGCAACTGCACCAATACCCGTGCCTGTGAGCTGGAGTGCCCCAAGGGCGTCTCTGTCTCCAACATTGCACGGCTCAATCGTGAGTTCATCGGCGCAAAGTGCTCCGACTGATCCGCCCATGACCCGGCTCCCGAGGAGGAGTCAACCTAGACAATCGGTGAGGGTGTGCCAAGGTATTTGGCACACCCTCACTGCGTTTCCAGGCCCCTTTTTCCCGGAAGTCCTCTTTTGGGTGCGGCCTCTCCACTTCCCCTCGGCATAAACAGTGGAGGCAAAAAACAAAGGTCAAGGAGACAAACTCCTCTCTATGTACTTCCAAACTATTTCCTCCGGCAGAAAAAGATAAAATCACACAGTGATTTGTTGAAATCACTAAGTGATTTATTCACGTCACAGTGTGATCTGAATAAATCACTGTGTGATTTTATCTTTTTCTTGGGGCGAGAGATCTTTTTATCCGACCTTGTCGTTTTTTTCTCCGGACAAAAGGAACTTTTTCCCCTCGACTGACAAACCAGGATGCTCACCGATGCCCCAAAGAAATCACGAAGTCTTCGGCTCGAACCACAAATAGCTTTAGCGTGCGGAATGGAGGTCGATCAAGGTTATTTGCTCCTTTGGTAAATTTTTTTATCTTTGCGCGCCAGAGTGAAAAAGGGAGGCTTGCGCCCCCGATGGTTACAACTTTCACGAAATGACTAAACGTATGAAAACAAACAATTTCTACCGGACACTCCTTGGTGTCCTCGCTACTGTCCTCCTCATCTCCTGCGGAAATAAGGCGGACAATAACCCCGACAACAAGCAAACTTTTCCCGCAAAAGGGGCGATCTACCTCCACCCTGTCCCCATCGAGCATCAGGCGGACAACGACCTCTCCGCAGAGGGCATCCTCTTTTTGGGAAATGGTGAGGCAGAGCTTATTTCGCTCTACAAAGCACCCAAGGACAAGATTGGCACCTATATGCCCTGCAAGGTGAGCTACGACCCTACCCAAAAGGTGCTGACAATGATCATCCCTAACCTCGAAGCCGCAGAAGGTGAGGCGAAAGAGATGGTAGTGCGGGCTAAGTACGACGAGACTAAGGACACCCTTACCCAAATCTCAAGTGGGCCAAGAGACGAAAGACTGGTGCTGCGTCGCAGTCACCTCAAGCAGTCGGACCTCACTCTGACCCAACGAAGCAAGCTCTAATGGCGGACTTTCTCTCCCATCCGTCAAGATTTTGGCTCGGATCTGAGCCGCAAAGATTTGGTCGATTGGTTTTTTTTTTATGTTTGTGCACTAAATAGGGTGACGAAAGGGGGCTTCCCCACAGGTCACGCATAACTTTTTCAAATTTACCAAAGCATGAAATCCAACAAATTCTACCGGACGCTACTTGGTGTCCTCGCTACTGTCCTCCTCATCTCCTGCGGAAACAAGGCGGGCAATAACCCCGACAACAAGCAAACCTTTCCAGCAAAAGGGGCGATCTACCTCCATGAGTTTTCTGCAGATGTTCAGAAAGAGGACGGTATGTCAGCTACCGGGATATACTTTGCCGGAAATGGTGTGGCCGAACACTTTGTGCTCCAAGTAGCCCCCGATGATAAGTCAGGCTTCTTCAAGACCTGCAAGGTGAGCTACGATCCTACCCAAAAGGTGCTGACGTTGACCGTCAGTGATCGCAATGAAGCGGGTAAGGAGATAGAGGTGAAGGAGCAACTCAAGTACGACGAGACCAATGATACCCTGACACAGATCAGCAGTGATCCAAAGGAGGCAAAAGTGGTGCTGAAACGGAGTAAGCTGAAGCGCTCTGAGCTCAAGCTGACCGAGCACAAGCTCTAAGGAGACTTGCCCCCCCCTCCCCGAGAGGCACAGTCGTTGTGTCGCCGGAGCCATAAAATGAGTGCCGACCCCGAGAGATCCGGGGTCGGCACTTTTTTTTGTAACTTTGGGCGTATGGCTCGCAAACTATCGATAAAAGAGATGAAGCGTCTCACCCGCGAGGAGTACCTCTGCTCGGAGACACTTCCTATCGTGACTGTGGTGGACAACGTACGCAGTCTGCACAATGTCGGCTCGATCTTTCGGACGGCCGACTCGCTCGGACTGCGTCGGCTCGTCCTTTGTGGAATCACCGGCACACCTCCTCACCCGGAGTTGCACAAGAGTGCTCTCGGTGCCGAGGAGGTGGTGGAGTGGGTGCACTATGAGCGGACGGCCGATGCGCTCCGGGAGCTACGTGCGTGTGGCTATACGACCTTGGCACTGGAGCAGGCCGAGGGTAGTCTCAAGCTGGGAGAGACGGATCTGGACGCGATCCTGGCGCAGGCCGAGGGGGTCGCACTGGTTTTGGGAAATGAGGTGGACGGGGTGTCACAGGATGTGATAGACCTGTGCGACTACTGCCTTGAGATACGCCAGTACGGCACCAAGCACTCGATGAACGTGAGTGTCGCCGGAGGGATTGCCCTTTGGAGCCTTGCCCATCTATTTAGAAAGAAACAATGATGAGCCAATCACTTGCCGTAGTCATAGTCGCCGGAGGATCCGGCACACGGATGGGAGCCAACTGCCCCAAGCAATACCTTGACCTAGAGGGTCGTCCGATACTCTGCCACACTGTCCAGGCTGTCTCCGACCTTTTGGAGCCGGCCGACAGTGTCATCGTCGTAGTGCCTCCTGCCGATTGCCCGGCTGTCTGCCAAATGATAGCTGACCACTGCACTGTGGCACAGGAGCTCAGGATTGTCCCAGGTGGGGCATCCCGTGCCGACAGTGTCCAAAATGGTCTCCAAAAAGTACCGGAGCATGCCCATACTGTGGCGATTCATGATGGGGTTCGGCCCTTTGTGACGGCCTCCCTGTGGTCTCGGTTGATGGCGGCTCGGATGAGAGGCGATGCCTCTGTGATACCGGCACTTCATCCGGTGGAGTCGGTGAGGATAGTGGAGTCGGATAGCTGCACCACAGTGCCGCGGGATACGGTCTACTTGGTGCAGACACCACAGCTCTTTGCGCCACGGCTCCTCATGGAGGCCTACTGGAGGTACATGCTTGATCCGCATGAAGGGCTGACCGATGATGCCGGTATCGTCACAGAGTACATGCACATCGTGCCGACAGTGGTGGAGGGGATCGACACCAATATCAAGATCACCACACCCAGAGACCTTGCCCTAGCTCGGTGGATTGTCTCCTCGGAGTCATCCGACCCCCAAGCCTAGATCTCCCCTTTTGGCAACTCAGCATACCATACTAGATGCCCCTCTCGTCTGCCTCAAGGGTGTAGGTGAGCGCCGCGCCAAGCTCTTGGAGCAAGACCTGGGGCTCCGCACGTACCGAGACCTGCTGGAGTACTACCCGTACCGCTATATCGACCGCACGCGCATCTATCTTGTGCGGGAGCTACACCAGCAGATGCCCTATGTGCAGTTGCAGGGAGTGATCCGGTGCGTACAGGAGGAGGGGCGAGGACACAAGCGCAGGCTACATGCCTACCTGCAGGATTCCAGCGGAGTCGTGGAGTTGGTGTGGTTTCGGAGTGTCGACTACTTCCGTGGGACGGTGCGTGTGGGACAAGAATATACCGTCTTTGGCAAGCCCACCTATTTCAACGGAGGCTACTCCATCTCCCATCCGGAACTTGACCTAAAAGGCGCCCCCGGCAGTCCTGTGGGTATGCTCTACCCCATGTATCACACCAGTGAGCGGATGAAAAAAGCACGTATCGCCAGCAAGGAGATCAGCGCACTTGTCCGTGAGGTGCTGCGTGAGGTACTCGGGGCTATCCCCGAGACCCTTCCCGACTACATCATCTCTCACTACGACATGCTCTCCAGGAGTGACGCCATCCGAGCCATGCACTTCCCAAACAGTACGCGCGAACTGGAGCGTGCTCAATTGAGGCTCAAGACGGAGGAGCTTTTTTACCTTCGGATGAAGATGATCGCTCTCAAGATGAGCAGGCAGCAGCGGACCGGGGGGTATCTGTTTGCCAAGGTGGGGCCACACTTTCACCAACTCTATGATGAGGGGTTGCCCTTTGAGCTCACAGGTGCTCAGAAGCGTACCTTGCGTGAGATACATGCCGATCTGCAGAGTGGACACCAGATGAACAGACTCCTACAGGGGGATGTGGGGTCGGGCAAGACAGCGGTGGCTCTTCTCGCCATGCTGCTCGCCGTCGACAATGGTATGCAGGCTTGCATGATGGCACCTACCGAGATATTGGCCCAGCAACACTATCGCTCCATTACTCGCCTGCTCGATGGGCAGAGTGTCTCGCTGGCCCTCCTTACCGGATCGATGCGCAAGGCCGAGAAAGAGGAGGTCACTCGTCGACTCTCGGCGGGTGAGATTGATATCCTGGTGGGGACCCATATACTCATTCAGGACTATGTCCGCTTTAGTCAACTCGGTATGGCAGTCATCGATGAGCAGCACCGGTTCGGAGTCTATCAGCGTAGTGTCCTATGGGACAAGAGCCGGCACTACAGCCCGCATATCCTGATCATGTCGGCCACACCTATCCCACGGACCCTGGCCCTGACCATGTATGGGGATCTGGATGTCAGTGTGCTGGACGAGCTACCTCCCGGGCGTACCCCGATAGAGACCAGGCATGCTTTTGAGCGGACCCGCCTAGAGGTCTACACCTTTATCCGTGACCAGCTACGACAGGGCCGTCAGGCGTATGTCGTCTATCCGCTGATAGAGGAGAGCGAAAACCTCGACTACCGGAGCGTGGAGGAGGGGTACGAAAAGCTACGCACCTCCTTTGCCGCTCATCGTGTGGGTATGGTGCATGGTCGCTTGCCGGCTGAGGAAAAAGAGAGGGTCATGCGTGCTTTTTCGGCCGGAGAGCTTGATATCCTTGTGGCGACGACGGTGATAGAGGTCGGTGTCGATGTGCCCAATGCTTCTGTCATGCTGATCGAGAGTGCGGAGCGATTTGGGCTATCACAGTTGCATCAGCTCCGTGGCAGGGTGGGGCGAGGCACAGCTCAGAGCTACTGTATCCTCATGACTGCGGATGGAATCTCGGAAAACTCCATGAAGCGGATCCAGATCATGTGCGACTCCTCGGACGGCTTTTATATTGCTGAGGAGGATCTGAAGCTGAGGGGACATGGCGATATGGAGGGGACGGCTCAGAGTGGCGACAGCACGATCCTAAGGGTCGCCAACCTCTCCGAGGATGGTCGTATCGTCACCTTTGTCTCCCGTCTCACGGACCATATCATTCGCGAGGACCCCACTCTCGCTTTGCCCCACAATGCGCTCATCCGCCAACGACTGTCCGAGATCATGGCGGACGAAAAGGACTGGCTGCAGATCAGTTGAGTCCATTCTGTAGTGTGGGGAGCTTTGGCCCGGCTCAAGTGGATTGAGGGGCTTGAGTTTTTGGTGCCTTTTTCGAAATGGTCTCTTTTCCCTCTATCCGTCCGAGCGATCGCTTCTATCCGTGAAAAGTGTTGCTTCTATCCGTGAAAAGTGTTGCTTCTATCCGTGAAACTCAAGGTCCTTTGCAAGTACCTGATTATCTGTGCCTTGAAAAACACGAAAAATAGCCCGAAAAGCAGCCTCTGAGGAACAACGATTTTTAGCTTTTTTCGCCCTCTGTTTCGATGGGTGCCTAGGGGTGTTTTGCCCAAAATTTTGGCAAAAAAAAGAGTCGCTTTGTGGACTATTCTGGTTAATTTTGTCGGGTATGGAGTTCCGAAAAATTATAGAGATACCGGTGGCAGAGCATTTGTACCGCCATGCGGATGGGATTACGCTGTGGGGGTCCTGCTTTGCGTCCGAGTTGGCCGAGTACTTGGAGCAGGATCTGTACTCGGTGTGTCGTTCGCCGTATGGGGTGATGTACAACCCCCTGAGTATTGCTCGGGGGCTGACGGAGGTGCTGGAGGGGGTACCCCCGAGTGGCGAGTCCCTTTTTTGCCATGATGGACTGTGGCACAGCTATATGCATCATGGTGCTTTTTCGTCCGAAGAGCAGTCGGAGGCGCTCGTCCGTATGCGGGAGGCCTTTGAGAGTGGGCGTGAGGGGCTTTTGGGGTCGCGGCTTCTGGTGATCACGCTCGGTACAGCCTATGTCTATACGACAAAGGCAGGTGAGATTGTGAACAACTGTCACAAGCTCCCTGCCTCGTTATTTGAGAGACGGCGGGTGTCGGTGGATGAGGTGGTGTCGGCTCTAGGTCAGGCCCTGAGCCAATGGCAGGCCCTCTGCCCGGATCTGCGGGTAATCCTGACGGTCAGCCCGATACCCCACTACGCAGATGGAGCACATGAGAGCCGGCTGAGCAAGTCGGTCCTCCTTTTGGCAGTGGATGAGCTGACTCGTCTCCCGCAAGTGGACTATTTCCCGAGCTACGAGATTATGCATGATGAGCTGCGAGACTACCGCTTTTATCGCGAGGACTATGCCCACCCATCTCAGCAGGCTGTGGACTATATTATGCAACGCTTTGCGACGACCTATTTGGCACCGGAGCCCGACCCGGAGTGGGACAAGCTGAGAAGGTTATTGCGCCACAAGCCTCTGACAGACTCCCCCATCAAGCGACAAGAACACTATCAACGGCTCTTGGAACGGCTGGAGTGCTTTGCACAAAAGCGTCCGCATCCTTTGGTCCTGAGTGAGCTGAAACGACTAAAACGACTAACCAACGAATGACCCAATACCAAATTTCGCAAATAGCTGATATCATAGGTGCACGGATAGATGGTGCAGGAGTAGGGGTGATCACTAGCCTCCTAACCGACAGCCGGACGCTGGCGGACCCCACAGGTGTCCTTTTTGTCGCACTGGTGACGGACAAGGACGACGGACATAGGTACATCGCCAACCTCTACGACAGAGGCGTGAGGTACTATCTCGTGAGCCGGGAAGACTTGCCGAGGATAGAGTGTCCGGAGGCGACGTTTTTGGTCGTGGAGGATACTCTGCGAGCTTTACAGGACTTGGCCGGATACCACAGGTGCACTCTGCGCTATCCGGTCGTGGGGATCACGGGAAGTAATGGCAAGACGACCTTCAAGGAGCTCGCCTATCAGCTCCTACGCACGCACCATACAGTGGGACGATCGCCTAGGAGCTACAATTCGTCCATCGGTGTCCCCCTCTCTCTCTGGTCTCTGACACCGGATATGGAGCTGGCTCTCATCGAGGCCGGAATATCTATGCCGGGTGATATGGATCTGCTGGAGCCCATGATCAAACCACAGATAGGGGTCTTGACCCATATGGGGGAGGCGCATCAGGAGCACTTCGGGTCAATGGAGCAAAAGCTGGATGAGAAGCTCAAGCTCTTTAGGGGCAGTGATTGCCTGATTGTCGACAAGGACTCAGCGTTGATCAAGGCAGGGATCGCCCGAGTTGGACTAGGGTGCCGTATTATCGGGTGGAGCAAAAGCGACCAATCGGCCGAGCTTTTTATTCGGGATCTGATCCACGAGCCAAGTCACACGACTATCGATTGTCTGATCGGCGGTGTGCCCCATCTCTATCGAGTGCCTTTGCTGGATGAGGGGAGCCTACAGGATCTTTTTCTGGTGCTGGTATTGCTCCACGAGGTGGCGGCGGATGTGCTGGAGGACCGGGGAGCTTTTGAGAAGCTGTATCCGGTGGATATGCGTCTGGAGGTACTGGAGGGGGTGTCCGACATGCTGCTGATCAATGATACCTACAGTGCCGACTACGACTCTCTACGTATAGCCCTGAGCTATATGGAGCGTCGCAACCTGGATCATCGCCCAAGAAGTGTGGTCTTGTCGGCGTTTCGGGAGAGTACCAACGCTCCTGCCACACTCTATCGTAGGATAGGGGAGATGCTCTCGCTGCACAAGCCGGACAACATCATCGCCATAGGCTCGGAGGTACTGCCTCACCTATCCGCACTGGGAGAGGGGGTTCGCTATTTTGCAAGCGTGGAGGAGTTTTTGGCATGGGGACCGGCTGAGCACTTGGCCGGGCATATTGTCTTGCTCAAGGGGGCTCGCGTAGCACACTTTGAGCGGATTACCAATGCTTTGCTTCGTCGGGTGCACCAGACCATATTGGATGTGAATCTCAGTCGGCTTGCCTACAACCTCAACCTCTACCGCGGACGACTCCCCAAGGGGATGAAGGTGACCTGCATGATCAAGGCTTTTGGCTACGGTGTGGGAAGCTATGAGATCGCCAAAGTGCTGGAGGGACAAAAGGTGGACTACCTGGCTGTAGCCGTGGCAGATGAGGGAAAGGAGCTGAGAGAGCAGGGGATCAATGTCCCGATCATCATCATGAATCCCGAGCCATGCGCCTATCGGCAAATGATCCGCTACCGACTGGAGCCTAATCTTTACTCTCGGACGATCCTTGAGAGCTTTATCCACACAGCGGAGTCCCTCCACGAGCAGGACTATCCGATACACCTCAAGTGGGATACCGGGATGCACCGCTTGGGCTTTGAACTACACGAGGTGCCGTCTGTCCTGAGGATGCTGAAGGAGACTCGGACTGTCCGTGTGGCGAGTATCTTCACCCACCTATCGGTCGCAGATGATCCCACAGAGGATGAGTACACACGAGCCCAGCTGGAGTTGATGGATCGGATAGATGCTGAGATGCGCTCGGGCCTATCCTATCATTTTCTCAAGCATGCACTCAATACCGCAGGTGCCATACGCTTCCCGGATTACAAGAGTGATATGATCCGGCTAGGGGTGGGGTTGTATGGCCTGTCGCCTCTGGAGAGTGATCCACTGGGTCTTCAGCCCGTGGCGTCTCTGCGGACGCTTCTCCTCCAGACCAGAGAACTGCCGGCTGGTGCCACAGTGGGCTATGGACGAAAAGGAAGGCTCAACCGCCCATCGCGTATAGGGGTTATCCCGATAGGATATGCCGATGGACTCCCCCGTAGCTTGGGCAATGGTGCCGTGAGCTTTAGGACCGAAGATGGGACACTCGTCCCAACCTTGGGCAATATCTGTATGGATACGACGATGCTCGACCTCACCGATGCTCCATTGGCTACCGAAGGATCCACTATCACCATCTTTGACGACACACTGCCCATCACCCGCATGGCCGATGCCTCTCGGACCATTCACTACGAAGTCCTTGCCCGGCTATCCATGCGCATCAGTCGCCACTATTTTTCCGAATAACCCCCCTATACCCGATGAATACCGATACAGTCTATCACTGCGAATCCTTTGACATCCTTCGCTACCGAGTAGCCGGCTGGGAACGACTCTCCAGACGCGAAAGAGCCTATCTCTATCAGTTGTCCGAAGCCTGCCTCTGGGGGCGAGACATCACCTACATGCAGCACCATCGACTGGGGCTGGTCGTGCGTGAGCTAATGGAGACACTCTGGAGCGAACCCTCCAACCGCACTCCGGAGCTGGAGCAGTACCTTGGAGCGATTTGGCTCCACAGTGGCCTGCACCATAGCTATACCGAAGAAAAGACCCTGCCCGGCTTTTCGCGTGAGTGGTATCGTGAGGCGTTGAGGCAGTTGCCGTATGATGTGACCGAATACCTCGATGCGGTAGGTACCTCGTTTGATGAAGTTGAGGCCCTTATTTTTGACCCCACAGTGGATCCTTTTCGTAGGGCTACGGGACAAAAGGAGACTCTGCTGGAGCGATCGAGTGTCCACTTTTATGACCGAGGTATCTCCACAGCTGAGGCAGAGGCTTATTACGACGAGCACCGGGAGGACTATAGCATTGCGCCCGGGCTCAATACCCGACTGATCCGAAGGGCTGATGGTACACTCACCGAGGAGGTCGCCTCTACCTCCGGACTTTATCGGACAGCATTGATACCAATCGTCTACCACCTAAAGCAAGCAATCAGCCTGGCGCCCTCCACTGAGACCCAAAAGGTACTCCAAAAACTGGTGGAATACTACGAGACCGGTGACTTGGAGTGTTTTGCGACGTACAGCAAGCTGTGGGTAAAGCTACTGGAGGAGGTGGATATGATCAACGGCTTCATCGAGACCTACACTGATCCGCTTGGGTTCAAAGGTTCGTGGGAGGGTATCCTGCAACTTCTGGATCACGAGGGGACCAAGCGCACCGCCAAGGTAGTCGACTTGGCGGAGCAGATGGAGCGGGAGTCGCCGATCGATCCGGCCTTCAAGCGTCGGACTATTGGCGCGATGAGCAATAGAGCTGTGCAAGTGGTGACTCTCGCCGGAGACTCCTATCCATCCTCGCCATTGGGGATCAACCTGCCCAATGACGAAAGGATACGCGCAGAAGTGGGCTCCAAGTCCGTCACTCTCACCAATATCTCCGAGGCTATCTCCGAAGCTCGTCTTGGACAGTTGGTGCCACGCTTTTACTATTCAAAAGAAGTCCGGGAGCGTGTCCTTCGCTATGGTACCATCACCGACACCGTCCACACTGATCTCCACGAGGGGTTGGGGCACGGGTCGGGCAAGCTGCTGGAGGGGGTCTCTGGAAATGCTCTTGGAGAGCATGCCTCTGCCATAGAGGAGGCTCGAGCCGATCTCAATGCGCTCTACTTCATCGCACACCCTCGACTCGTGCAGGATGGTGTACTCCCCACTCCGGATGCCTACAAGGCACTCTACGACCGGTACCTCACGCGTGGAATACTCACGCAGCTCACCAGGCTGGGTGACGAACTGATCCTCCGACAGGCACACATGCAAAACCGTGCCCTCATCGCGTATTGGGCTCTCGATCTCTGTCGTGATACGGGTGCGGCAGAGCTTACTCTCCTAGAGGGCAAGCACTACGTCCTCGTCCACGACTATGACGAGCTGAGACGAGTGTTTGGAGTGCAGTTGGCCGAAATTCAGCGCATCAAAAGCACCGGAGACTATGCCGCCGCCGACCGACTGATACGTACCTACGCCACTCAGGTTGACCCTGAGTTGCATGCAGAGGTACTGAGCCGAATGGCCGACCTGGGTGTGGCGCCCTATGTTGGCTTTGTCAATCCCCGGATTCGCCCGACGGATGGTGGAGACTATCTCCTCACCTACGATGAGGACTACTTTGGCCAAAACCTTCGCTACAGCAGGCAGTACCGTTGCTTGGTGGAGTCGATGGCGGAGCATCCTAGGTCCAAAGAGGGGCCTGAGGGTCGCTGGCACTCGCTCCTCAACAATCTCCGCAACCAGCTTCGCCGACACATGGACGGCATCGCCTCCAAGAGCATGCGCGATGGCGGAGTGGGCTACGAGATCAACTTTGGGGTCAATCTCCTGCACCTTCACACTATTGGCGACACTCTGCCACACAACCTCGATCTGGCCACCCTCATGTGGAGCAAAAATGTGCGTGAGATGAAACTCCTAGCCCTGCTTACTATTCCTCGCTTTGAGGTCACCCCCGATCTGTTGCGCCAGTGGTGCCGGGATATTGGAGAGTTGGAGCTCGCCGAGTTTTTTGTCCTCAAGCTAGTCGCTCCCTCCCTCTATGGTGAGTCTTTGGCTCTCTGGATATGGGAGCAAAAGGAGCCCACCGAGATGATGACGATCCTCCCCTACATCATCATCAACCGCCTAGCCCTAAACCAAAAAGTAGATACAGCCCTACTCGAAGCCCTTGATCGTCACCTCTCTCAGGACCTCTCCGAGGGCAATCTCGATCTAGCCACCTATGCACTCCGTGCCCTCAATGCGCTTGCCGACCATCTCCCCCAAGCACGCCCCAAGCTCCGTGAGCTGGCAGAGCGGCTGACCAAGGAGCAGACCGTCGATACCTATCCCTACTTGGTCGGGGTGGACCTACTGGATCAGCTCAACGAACTAGACTAAGTCATCATGAACGTACAGATAGACCCCACTTGGAAAGAAGCCCTGGCGGATGAGTTTGCACAGCCCTACTTCACCGAACTTGCGGAGAGAGTCCGGCAAGCCTACACCACCACGACTGTTTTTCCCCCCGGATCACTGATCTTCAATGCTTTTGACCTGACCCCACTCGATCGGGTCAAGGTCGTCATCCTCGGGCAGGATCCGTATCACAACTATGGGCAAGCTATGGGGCTCAGCTTCTCGGTCCCCGATGGCTGTCCTATCCCCCCCTCACTCCAAAATATCTACAAGGAGATCGCCACCGATGTCGGCATACCGACTCCTACCAGTGGTGACCTCACCCACTGGGCGAGACAAGGGGTGCTTTTGCTCAATGCCACCCTCACCGTCCAAGCCCACTCACCCAAGAGCCATGCCGGGTGGGGATGGGAGAGGTTCACAGATCACGTCATACAGGTATTGTCGCAGCGTAGGGAGCACCTTGTATTCCTGCTATGGGGAAGTGATGCCCAGCGCAAGGAGATGTACATTGACCCCGCCAAGCACTGTATCCTCCGCAGTGTACACCCCTCTCCGCTCTCTGCGTACCGGGGCTTTTTTGGCTGCCAACACTTCTCCAAGACCAACTATTACCTCGTCTCTCACGGCATCACCCCCATTGCGTGGTAGGGAGCGGGAAAAATTGGCCACCGAGGCTCCTCATAAAAATACCGGAAGAAAACGTTGGACAAATCAAAAAACTTTTGTACCTTTGCCAAGCGTTAGCAGTGAAAGACCCTCGGACGGTTGATCACTTCGCGATACGACACTAGTTTGGATCCTTAGCTCAGTTGGTTCAGAGCGTCTGTCTTACAAACAGAGGGTCGTAGGTTCGAATCCTACAGGATCCACCAAACAATACAGAGTTCACGATATTTCGGATCCTTAGCTCAGTTGGTTCAGAGCGTCTGTCTTACAAACAGAGGGTCGTAGGTTCGAATCCTACAGGATCCACAAGCCTTGCAGTAGCAAGGCAAGCGGGTGTGTCTAGGCAGTGCTTGGACACACTTTTTTTGTGCTCGTGCAGGAGGAAGAGCCCTTTTGCTCATCTGAGACCAATGTGCTGAGGCTCTGCGCAGGGTGTACAGCGAGAGACCTTGTGGTGGGTGCGAGGTGGAGATTTTCCTGTATTCAGCTGACTTTTAGTGCGTTGTGCTGTCTTCTGGCCTCCTGTAATCTTGCTTTTTGGGGGACTGAAAAGGTGGGTGAATTTGGGGTGCTTTTTTCTGGAGCGTAAGTATCTGTCTTTTAGTTGCTTACAGGATTCTGTTTTTTTACGGATAGAAGCGATCGGTTTCACGGATAGAAGCAAAACATTTCACGGATAGAAGCGATCGCTTAGACGGATAGAAAAATTTGCTCGGCCGTCCAAAAGGTATTTTTGGGGTAGGGTGATCCGGGTTGATTTTTGGACTTTGGATCTTAGGGCTGACAACAAGTACCCCCATCACCTCTCCTCTATTGAGTGAGTAGGGTGATGGGGGTGTTATTTTTGTGTCGATTCCCTAGCGGTGCAGTGCTACAGTCGCTCGATGGATTTTTTTCGGGCAAGCATGCAGGCCCCTACCACACCGGCATAGCGTAGCAGGATGGACTGCTTGATGGCAGTGTCTTGGTTGACCATGTTGAGCGAATACTTGCGTATGGCGCTTCGTACGGGTTGCATGAGGTAGTCTCCGGTCTTGGCTAGGACACCTCCGATGACTACGACGTTGGGGTTGAAGATATTGATTAGGCTGGCGATGTGCATCCCGAGATGCTCTCCCACCTCCTCGAGGATCTCGATGCAGAGCATATCCTCTCGTCTGGTGGCCTCGATGAGGTCTAGGAGGGTGATCTCCTCCAGTGGCTTGTGTAGGTCGCTCTTGCTGGAGCTCAGGATGGAGTTGTCTCCCGACTTGATCCGATCCATGAACTTCCGATAAAAGGCACGGCCACTAGCTTCGGTCTCGAGGCAGCCTTTTTTGCCACAGTGGCAGAGTACTTCGTTGTTGTACGCATGGATGTGGCCAAACTCTCCGCTGAATCCGGACTTGCCGGTGTAGGGTTTCCCATCCACGATGATGCCGAGACCGAGTCCCCAGGTCATGTTGACAAAGAGCATATTGCTACCGCTATCCTTGTAGTGGGTCATGTACTCCCCAAAGGCGCATGCTCGGGAGTCGTTGTCGATGAAGGTCTCGATGCCGATCTTGTCGGAGAGGACCTTGGCCAGTGGGACCTCGCTGAAGTTGAAGTAGGTGTAGCTGTAGCCGGTGTTGGGGTTGAGCCGGCCGTAGATATTCATGCCTACGGATACTGTCTTTTTGCGATCTTCTGGGCCGTTTTTGTCCAAAAACTCATTGACCACATCGCAAAGGAGCTGTAGGCACTCCTCGGTGTTTTCAAACTTGAATGGCCTTCCCATCTCATTGCGGATCTGGTCGCCACAAAAGTCCATGAGCATCAGGTTCATCTCTTCGGTGTCGAAGTCGACTCCCAAAAAGTAGCAATTGGTTGGATCCAGACCGTACAAAAAGGGGTGGCGTCCACCGGAGGTCTCCAGCTTACCATAGCTTTTGAGGATGCCGGTGTCGACAAGCTCATTGACCATTTTGCTCACAGTCGGCACGCTCACCTCAAGATACTTAGCCAGATTGGGCAGTGTCTCGGGTCCAATATCTACGATGTGCTCGATGATTCTTTTTTTATAAAACACCGCCTTGGTGTTGGTGTCGAGCATTGTCCTGAAAGTTTCTAGCTTCATACGGTCACTATAAAAACAAGATCCAAGGGAAATAGGATTAACAAATGTAGATAAATATTCTCAACCAAGCACAATTGAAGTTGAAGTTTTTTAGAAACTAGTCTGCGCGAGATGAGGAGATTTAACTTACTGTTTACTGTCTGTTATTTCTTCATAATCCACGTACTCTCCGCCATTGAGGTCTAGGTTGGCCCCCTTTATTAGGTCTTCTGACTTTTGTGGTGGGTTGTCTGCGCGCTCTGTGGCTCTCTGATGATCTTGTTGCTCTTGGTATCTTCGCTGAGCTTCGCGCTGGAGGGATGTGATATGGCTGATGGCGCGCAAGACCGGCCACAGTCGATATACGGCAAGTCCTACGAGTATCAATAGAAGGATAAGTAATAAATCCATGGTGCGTCGATGGTTGGTCCAATAAATCTTTCAAATATAATATTTTTTGCTGACAATGCGGGTGCTGTCCGGCGGTGGATAAGTGGGCTTGTGAGGTACTTTGGGGATTTTTTGATACTTTTGTATTGGCCTCCTGTGTTTGTGTGGCAAATGATGTCCTTACTTGGGTCAGCTCTCGGCATGCCGAGATGGCGGTGTGGCTTTTTCGGATGAGACGATTGATCAATATATCTCTTGGCAAACGACTGGGCATGATCTTGTTGCTCTGGTCGCTTTGTGCTTTGGGGCTTGTGGCGCAGATCGTCACGACAGGTAGCCCCTACGGCCTGGATGAAGGTGGGGGTACGCTGAGAAGTGCGGTGGGGCTCCCGATCGTGCGCTTGGGGGGATTTGACCAGGACTCGGCACGCTTGGCGATGGAGCAGAAAAATAGCTCTGACCTGCGTACCCTGACTTTTGCACACAAGCAGGTGGTGGATGTGCCCTTTGCCGACCGAGCACTCCACTTTAGGCGGGGTGATGCGGAGGTGTGGCAGATGCGTGTCTCCTCGCGGGGGGCGGAGGGGCTGAGTTTTTTCTTTAGCGACTTTCGATTGCCACGTGAGGGGCGACTGTATATCTATGCCACGGGCAACAAGCAGGTGGTGATCGGCCCTTTTGGGGCGGAAAACAACAATCGGTACAACGAGCTCTCCACGATACCGATCTCTGCAGATGATGTGGTCCTAGAGCTCCAGCTACCATCCGGTCACGTGCCGGAGTTGCGCTTGAGGGAGGTCAATCATGCACTGATCAAGATTCAAAGTGAGTTTGGCGGTGCAAGGGCCAATAACCTCGCCTGTACACCTGATGTTGCGTGCTACCCACCTGTGGCCGACATTGCGCGAAGTGTGGTGCTGATCTATGTGGGTGGTACTACGGCGGGGACGGGATGGCTCACCAATACAGCGAAAAATGATGGTACCCCGTATATCATGACTGCCTCTCATGTGCTGACCGGGAACTTTAGGTACCACAACTACAGTGAGCGGGCGAGACGTACGGTGGTGGTCTTTAACTATGCGACGCCGGTCTGTATGTCGGGTGTCGCTCCATCGGTCACCCAATCACTCTCCGGGGCAGAGCTGGTGGGTGTGGATACAACGACAGATGCCTGCATGCTGCAGATGCAACAGCACCCTCCGGCCGGCTATCGACCCTACTATGCCGGATGGCAGGTGAATGGCTTGCCCTCCGGAAACTTCCACAACGTCCACCATCCAAGCTATCAGCCTAAGCGGGTAAACCAGACAACGCACATTGCCAAAGATCTAGCCCGCTATGGCAGTGGCTATCCGTGGGGGGACAAGCAGATCTTTGTCCAAGTCGCTCGATGGGATATGGGGACCACTGCTCCGGGATCGTCCGGGTCGCCACTTTTTGACCAAAACAATCGGGTTGTCGGTGGACTGACCGGAGGCTACTCATACTGCGGAAATAGGATGTCCGACTACTTTTTTTCGCTGAAAGAGGTCTTTCGGTCGGCTAAGGAGGGAGTAGATGGACCGGGTAAGGAGGGGGCAAAGCTTATCTGTCGACACCTGACTGCCGGCAATACCTCCATCACCGACTGTCCGGGTAGAGAGGAAGGAGGTGGACAGGCACCCAAGTTCAAGCGAATCACTCATATGACCTTTTCGGAGCAGTCGGCCGACCCCTACAAGCAACTGAAAATGATCGATCGAGCCGAGCTCATGGGCTACGAGAGTATCGCTGAGCGGTATGATGTGAATCCGGGTGAAAAGATCACGGGCGTGTATGTGATGCTGGATGTACAGCCCACTCCCCAGATGCGTACCACAAGTGCCCCCCTGACCCTAAAGGTGTATGATGCACTGAGTGCCACACCCAGAGAAGTGGCCTCGGCGATCTTGCCGGACGAACTGCTGAGCGGGGCTGCCCCAAAGCGGATCATACGAGAGGTCTATGTGCCACTGGAGACACTTGCCGTCCCGAATAGCGGGGCGTCCTCGTACTATTTCGCGATCAACACCTCTGCTTTGCCACCGAATATCAACCTGGTCGCACACCAAGGGTCGAGAGAAACAGCTTTTGGTCAAAAAGAGGGAAGGTTCGGCAAAATCAAGGCGACCTTGTGGCTGGATCTAATGGTTGATCGCAAGGACCATGTGCGCTTGGAAGATGCGAAGCACTTTGTGTGCATGCAGTCGATAGCCGAAGATCGGCTGATGCTCATGTTTTCAAAAAGAATGCAGGGAAAGTCCGGGGAACTCAGGATATATACCCTACTGGGACAGCCGGTCTACAGCTGTCCGATCAATCCGGAAGGCACCCCGGGGGGCGGAAGGGTGCTCTTTTTGGACAAGAAACCCTTGGCCGGGCTAGGCGTACTGGTCCTCCAAGTGGAGATAGGGGGCGAACGAGAAAGCTATAGGATAATCATACCTACTACACAAGAAACGAAATGAAAAGAATACTAGCAGTAGCTTTGGTCGGACTTTTGCTGGGCAGTTGTGCCAAGCGAGAACCCACATTTGAGGTCAATGGCACCCTATCCGGTGCGGATGGAGCGACACTCTATCTGGAGCATCGGAGCCTGACCGGAGTGGAGCCGGAGGACTCAGTAGTCCTCAAGGCAGACGGACACTACAAGCTACGAGGAGCCGCACCGCAGTATCCCGAGCACTACCGACTGCGCTTGGGGACAGAGATCATACCCTTTGCGGTTGATTCGATAGAGACTATTACGATCAACGCACCTGCGCAGCGCATGAGCACGGACTATGAGGTGAGCGGTAGCAACCAGTCGGAGCTAATCAAGGAAGTATGGCTGGCAAGTCGGTCGGCCAATAGCCAAGCAAGAGCAGCGTTGGACCGGTACAACAGCGGTGCCGTCTCTTTCTTTGAGTACACAGCACTTCGTGACAGTGTCTTGGCCAACTACAAGCAAGTGGCACTTCGTGTAATCAATGACAACCCCATGTCCCCTGCCGCCTACTTTGCTCTCTTTCAGCAAGTGGACAGTGATCCGGTATTCAGTATCTATGATCCTGCGGATGCGAGGATTTTTGCAGCTATAGCCAATCCCTATAAGGTCTATCGTCCCGATGACCCACGTACCGAGCATCTCTACAAGCTGGCACTCCAAGCCATGGCCGTGGCACGTACTCAGCGTCTCGCCAAAGAGGAAAACGCCAATCCGAGAACCCTAGAGGGTGTGAGTGTGGTCGGCTATATCGACATCAACCTCCCCGATGCTACGGGCAAAACCATCGCACTCTCCAAGGTCGCACAAGGAGCACCCACGGTGCTTTCGTTCACCAGTATGGGCGCCAGTTGGGCTCCGGAGTACAACAGTATCCTCAGATCCTTATTTGACCGATACTCAGGCAAGGGCCTTAGGATCTACCAAGTCGCTTTGGAGCAAGACCAGCATGTCTGGCGCAATACCACGAAGCACATGCCTTGGACCAACGTCATTGATACCAATGGTGCCTACTCGCCGTACATAGGGTCGTACAATATCCAGTCTCTGCCGGCACTCTACCTGATCAACGCACAGGGTGATCTCATACTCCGTGCCTCCGGTGTCGAAGAGCTGGACAAAGCCATTCGTCGCGAACTAAAGTAAATTCACCCAACTGCTACATATAAATAGTACTATGATCTCTTTTTTCAGAAAACAAGACAACGGGCCTACGACAGTCTATGCTGTCAGCCACACACAGTCCATCGGTGGCGAAGACCTGGATGCCCTACGATGGCTATTTGGTGATGCGACACTCGTGGACTCCGATCTGCTCACCGGCTACTATATAGGACCTAGACCCGAGATGATCACGCCGTGGTCGACCAACGCAACGGAGATAACCGAGGTGATGGGGCTGAAACAACGCCTAGGGATCACTCGGATCGAGATGTTTGTGCAAGCTGAGTCGGATACCCCATACGACCGCATGCTTCTGAGAAAATACGATGGCTTTTCGGCAGATGTATTTGAGCGACTGAATCTTGAGAAAGCTCCGATCATAGAGGTCCGAGACATTCGCCAATACAATGCGGAGGAGGGGTTGGCACTCAGTGATGAAGAGATCGACTACCTTATCGGTGTGGCAAAGGAGATTGGACGGCCCTTGACCGATGCGGAGCTCTTTGGCTTTTCACAGGTCAATTCCGAGCACTGTCGCCACAAGATCTTTGGAGGCACTTTTGTCATTGATGGCAAGGAGCAGCCGATGAGCTTGTTTCAGATGATCAAGGAGACCTCGAGGCTCAATCCCAACAACCTTGTGTCGGCCTACAAGGACAATGTCGCCTTCAATGCCGGACCGGAGGTCGAGTTTTTTGCACCCAGACGTGCCGATGCGCCCGACTACTTTGAGACACGCCGAGTGGACTCTGTCCTTTCCCTAAAGGCGGAGACCCACAACTTCCCCACCACTGTCGAGCCATTCAATGGTGCGGCCACCGGTACCGGAGGCGAGATACGCGACCGCCTTGCCGGGGGCAAAGCCAGTATCCCTCTCGCCGGTACTGCGATCTACATGACCCCCTATACACGTCTGGATGGCTCCAAGCAGTGGGAGCAAGCTATCAGCGCACGTCCGTGGCTCTACCAAACTCCACAGGAGCTCCTCACAAAGGCATCCAACGGTGCCTCCGACTTTGGCAATAAGTTTGGCCAACCCCTCATCTGTGGCTCCGTCCTGACTTTTGAGCACACCGAGAGCGATCGCACTTGGGGCTACGACAAGGTCATCATGCTGGCCGGTGGTGTGGGTATGGCTGAGCGTCGCGATGCGCTCAAGGGCAAGGCCGAAAAGGGAGACAAGATCGTCGTCATGGGAGGAGACAACTACCGCATCGGTATGGGGGGCGGTGCTGTCTCGTCGGTCAATACCGGAGTATTCCAGGATGCGATAGAGCTCAACGCCATCCAGCGTTCCAATCCCGAGATGCAGAAGCGTGTCAGCAACGTCATCCGAGCACTTGCCGAGAGTCCCGACAACCCTGTTGTCTCTATCCACGACCACGGCGCAGGAGGACACCTAAATTGCCTCAGTGAGCTGGTGGAGGAGTCCGGTGGAAAGATCTACATCGACAAACTCCCCGTAGGCGATCCCTCTCTCTCGGACAAGGAGATCATCAGCAATGAGAGCCAGGAGCGTATGGGGCTTTTGCTCAAAAGTGGTGACGTGGAGACCATCCAAAAGATCGCTGACCGTGAGCGGGCACCTATGTATGTGGTGGGGGAGGCAACCGGTGATATGGAGCTGGACTTTGTGGACAAGGATGGTCGTCGTCCCTTTGACCTCAAGCTGAGCCACCTCTTTGGTTCTGCCCCAAAGACCATCATGACCGATACCACTCAGGAGCAGCACTTCAGCAACCCCGACCATCTATCCGCTTCCAACCTACTGACTCACCTCAAGGCTGTCCTTAGCCTAGAGGCGGTGGGCTCCAAAGATTGGCTGACCAACAAGGTAGACCGCTCCGTCACAGGCAAGGTGGCACGTCAGCAGTGCCAGGGTGAGCTACAGCTCCCTCTCTCGGATCTTGGTGCAGTGGCACTTGACTTCCGAGGCAAGGAGGGTATCGCCACCTCCATAGGTCATGCCCCACAGGCGGCGCTAATCGATGCTGCAGCAGGGTCCCGCCTAGCCATAGCGGAGGCACTGACTAATCTCATCTCTGCGCCACTCAAGGAGGGTCTCACCTCCGTATCGTTGTCGGCCAACTGGATGTGGCCTTGTCGCAATGCCGGAGAGGATGCACGTCTCTACGAGGCAGTGCAGGCTTGCTCCGACTTTGCCATTGCCCTGGGGATCAACATCCCCACCGGCAAGGACTCCCTCTCCATGACCCAGAGCTACTCCGATGACACCAAGGTACTCTCACCCGGCACACTGATCATATCGGCAGCCGGTGAGGTCACTGATGTCAAAAAGATACCCTCTCCCGTCCTCCGGGATCTCCCCGGCTCCGGGATTATCTACGTGGATCTCTCCTACTGTCCGCGCACACTGGGTGGGTCGGCACTCTATCAGACGTTGGGCAAGATAGGGACCGACGCACCGGACATCATGGATGTGGACTACTTCATCGATGCCTACTCCGCCATCCAGGACCTTGTCCACTCCGAGAAAATACTTGCCATGCACGATATCTCCGCCGGTGGCCTTATCACGGCCCTGCTCGAGATGACCTTTGCCAACACCCATGGTGGCGTACGCATGGAGTCCCACTTCTTGGGAGAGGATACAGATCTACTCAAGGTCCTCTTTTGCGAAAACCCGGGTGTCCTCATGCAAGTGGCCGACCCCGAGAGTGTCGTGGCTGACTTGGAAAAAGCAGGTGTCTCCGCAGAGATCATAGCCCGACCCACCACGGAGCGGCTACTCGTCCTAGGCAACTGCCCATACACCTACGACATTGACCAATTGCGTGAGGCATGGTACGCTCCCAGCAAAGCGATGGAACCCTTCCAAACGACCCCGGAGCAAGCCGAAGAGAGGGCCAAAAACCTATTTGCGCAACCCATACAGTACGCTTTCCCCAAAAACTTCACCGGCAAGATCGACTACTCGCGCTCCGAGCGTCCAACGGCTATACGGGCGGCTATTGTGCGAGACAAAGGCACCAATGGAGAGCGCGAAATGGCCTATGCGCTGTACCTTGCCGGATTTGAGGTCAAGGATGTGCACATGAGCGACCTAATGTCCGGACGAGAGACTCTGGAGGATATCCGGATGCTTGTCTTTTGTGGGGGCTTCTCTCACTCCGACGTTCTAGGCTCTGCCAAAGGCTGGGCCGCAGGGTTTAGGTACAACTCCACTGCTCGGCAGGCACTCACCAACTTCTATGCCCGAGAGGACACACTCTCTCTAGGTGTTTGCAATGGCTGTCAGCTCTTGGCTGAGCTGGGTGTACTCTATGCCGATGGACGAGCATTCAGTATGCGGCACAATGCCTCAGGGAGATTCGAGTCCTCCTTTATTACCCTTGAGATTCCCCAAAATAACTCCGTCATGCTCCACACACTGGCCGGAACCAAGCTGGGCTGCTGGGTGGCACACGGAGAGGGACGCTTCGAGCTCAAGCCCGACCAAGCAGAGTACCACATAGCCGCCAAGTATGCCTATGAGGCCTATCCCGGTAATCCCAACAACTCCGACCTGGCAATCGCTGCACTGACGAGTGACGATGGTAGGCATCTCGCAATGATGCCACATCCCGAGCGGTGCATATTCCCGTGGCAGTGTGGATACTATCCGGAGGGTGACCATGATGTGACACCGTGGCTGGAGGCCTTCCGCAACGCCTACCTCTGGTGCGCTGAGCACAAGTAACCCTATTAGATCTCCCCTAGCACCATCCGGTGCGCAAGAGGGTGTGCCGAAGTAAAGACTTCGGCACACCCTCTCTCATTTTATCTTTTGTCCAAAAGGTGTATTTGCTCGAAAATATCAGGGGAAGCCAATGCGTAAAACAGCCCAACCCCCAAAACACGATTTCGGCTCCTCCTTTTTCTTATGGTACGACCAATTTTTTTCCTTCTATCCGTCGAAGCGATCGCTTCTATCCGTGAAAAGTTTTGCTTCTATCCGTGAAACCGATCGCTTCTATCCGTGAAAAAAAAGAGGCTTTTTGAGAGGTTGAGACACAGATGGTTACGAACCCCAAAAAATAACCTCCATTTTGGCTGTGAGCTACCCCTTGAAAGGTGACTTTTTTTGAGTCTCTGCCGAGGACGGACCTTTTTGGGGTAATCTGTGTATATTTGCGCTGTTTGGATAACATTGGTATGCCCCTATCAACCTCACATACAGACTTTCCGCCCCAGTGGATGCGACGTTACGCCCCGTTGCTGTGGCGCTATCTTTTGCCCTTGGTGGTGATCTCGGTTGTTTGTCTTGGTCTGACTCGGGAAAAAGCACCGGACTTGCCCACGTATGATCTCGAGGCCTTTGAGCGACGAACCCCGTACCGCTATATTGGTTGCTTTAGTAGAGACTTCAATGATCTGAATGCCCTGCAGCTAAAGGCCGCTGGTGTGGTGGGTATCCGTCCGTGCCGGACACGGGAGGAGGTGCGGACGCACAGGGAGCTGGTGCAGGTGACAGATACCAAGGGGGTCACGATTGATGAGCTGACCCACTCGGAACCCTACTTGGTCCCCGCTGCCGCCCGACTCTTGGAGGATATCGGTGATAGCTTTGTGTCACGCCTAGAGCGGGATCGGATGCCACTCTATCGTCTAATCGTGACGAGCGTGACCCGTACAGAGGAGGATGTCCGCTCCCTGAGGCGTGGCAATGCCAATGCCACCACTCACTCGACCCATATGTATGGGACCACCTTTGACCTGTCGTGGAAGCGTTTTGAAAAAGTGGATCCGCAGGATCCTAGGCAGATATCGCCGGATGAGCTCAAGCATGTGCTGGCCGGTGTCCTGCGCACGTACCAGAAGGAGGGGCGTTGCTATATCAAGCATGAGCGTCTTCAGGCCTGCTTTCATCTGACGGTGAGGAGGTAAGGTTTTTTTTGTTTTGGAGGGGTGTAGTAGCACAGTTGTCCGGTTGGATCAACTTACGTCCATTTTGTTTTTCTCGGAGTTGTCTGTAATTCGTTGATTCTTATCTGTTTTGGCCGGTGTTTTCCTCTCTAGGATTTGTCTGTAAGTGGATTGCACATCTGTTTTCTTGTGCATTCTTTTAGTTAATATAGTATATTTGTTGTCCGATTTGGGAAACTTTTGTTGGGCGTACCTCTTTTTTGTTGTTCGCTTTTTTTCTCTTATCGGCATGGGGAAAATCGGGAAACGGCCTTAGTGGCACCGATGGGAAAACCATATAATCCACGTATAATATACATATCAACTCTGCAGGAATGAAACAGAAGACTTACAGCTTCAGCGAAGCTTATGACGCTACCTTGGAGTACTTTCAGGGTGACGAACTCGCGGCTAAGGTGTGGACTTCCAAGTATGCCCTCAAGGACTCGGATAGCACACTTTTTGAAAAAACACCCAAGGATATGCACCATCGCATCGCATCCGAATTGCATAGGATCGAGCAGAAGTATCCCAACCCCCTCAGCTATGAAAAGATCTATGAGCTGATCGATCACTTTCGGTACATCATCCCACAAGGCAGCCCGATGACGGGTATCGGCAACGAAAAGCAGATCGCATCCCTCTCCAATTGCTTTGTGATCGGACTGGATGGAAGTACGGATAGCTACGGGGCAATCTTCAAGATCGATGAGGAGCAGGTACAGCTGATGAAGCGCCGCGGTGGTGTGGGGCATGACCTCTCGCACATCCGCCCCGCAGGATCCCCGGTGAAAAACTCGGCTCTGACCTCTACCGGATTGGTGCCGTTCATGAATCGTTTTTCCAACTCCACGCGCGAGGTGGCGCAGGACGGACGGCGTGGTGCGCTGATGCTCTCTGTCTCGATCAAGCACCCGGACAGTGAGGCATTCATAGACGCCAAGATGGAGGAGGGTAAGGTGACCGGAGCCAATGTGTCGGTCCGGATCACAGATGACTTCATGGACGCAGTCGTGAAGGATGAGGACTATACCCTGCAATTCCCGATAGATGCAGACAAGCCTCTGTACACCAAGACCGTGCGAGCACGTGACCTGTGGAATAAAATCATACACAACGCCTGGAAGAGTGCAGAGCCCGGTGTCTTGTTTTGGGATACCATCATTCGTGAGTCGATCCCGGACTGCTATGCTGACTTAGGCTTTAGGACCATATCGACCAACCCGTGCGGAGAGATCCCCTTGTGCCCGTATGATAGCTGTAGACTACTGGCAATCAATCTTTTTGGGTACGTGGAGAAGCCTTTTACCAAAGAGGCGCACTTCAATATGGAGCTCTTCCGTGAGCATGTGGGCTATGCACAGCGTCTGATGGACGATATCATCGACCTAGAGCAGGAGAAGATCGACAAGATCATTGCCAAAATCGAGTCGGATCCGGAGAATGATGAGGTGAAAGAGACCGAACGTCACCTCTGGGAGAAGATTCGCCGGAAAACACTGATGGGTAGGCGTACCGGACTCGGTATCACCGCCGAGGGAGATATGCTCGCTGCACTCGGACTACGGTATGGCTCGGAGGAGGCAACCGACTTTGCTGAACAGGTGCAGAAGACCCTATGCCTCAGTGCTTACTGGAGCTCGGTGAAGATGGCAGAGGAGAGGGGTGCTTTTGAGATCTATGACCCCAAGCGTGAGGAGAATAACCCGCTGATCCGCCGAATCCGTGAGGCTGATCCTGAGCTGTATGATGAGATGGTAAAGCATGGACGCCGAAACATCGCCTGCTTGACCATCGCTCCTACCGGATCGACCAGCATCATGTCTCAGACAACATCAGGTATCGAGCCTGTCTTTTTGCCCGTCTACAAGCGCCGTCGCAAGATCAATAGTGCCGAAGAGGAGGGAACATCGACCGCAACCTATGTGGATGAGACAGGGGATAGGTTTGAGGAGTTTATCGTCTACCACCACAACTTCAAGACCTGGATGCAGGCCAATGGCTACGACCCCGATAAGGACTACACCTCCGACGAACTGCAGGAGCTGGTCCAAAAGTCACCCTACTACAAGGCGACCTCCAATGACGTGGACTGGGTGGCAAAAGTACGTATGCAGGGACGCATCCAGAAGTGGGTGGACCACTCGATAAGTGTGACGATCAATCTCCCCAACGATGTGGATGAAGAACTCGTGAACACCCTCTACATTACAGCTTGGAAGGAGGGCTGCAAGGGATGTACCGTGTATCGTGATGGATCACGCTCGGGTGTCCTGGTGGCGGCCGAGGAGAAGAAAAAAGAGGAGAAAGAAAAGACCGACCAAAGTGCCAGAACGGATGAGGAGGCTTTTCAACAACTCAAGCGACCGGACGAACTGGATGCCGATATCGTACGCTTCCAAAACAACAAGGAGAAGTGGATCGCATTCATTGGCCTAAAGAATGACAAACCATATGAGATCTTTACCGGGATTGATGACGAAGAGGAGGGACTCAGTATCCCCAAGCGTGTCTCTCGTGGTACGATCATCAAGACTTTTGACAAAGAGGGCCGAAAGCGATACGACTTTGAATTTGCCAACAAGCGCGGCCTGACCGTAACGGTGGCCGGATTGGATACCAAGTTCAACCCTGAGTTTTGGAACTACGCAAAGTTCATATCCAGCGTCCTGCGCTATGGTATGCCCATCGAGCAGGTGATCAACCTCATTCAGGGCCTCGACCTGGACGACGACTCCATCAACACTTGGAAGAATGGCGTGGAGCGTGCACTCAGGCGCTATATGGCATCGGGAACCAAGGCTGCCGGACAGACGTGTCCCAACTGTGGACAGGAGAGCCTCGTCTATCAGGAGGGGTGCTTGATTTGCAAAAACTGCGGTGCGTCCAAGTGTGGATGAGCCGGAGGAGCAATAGCCTCGTAGCAAAAGAGAGAGGGTGTGTCACCGAGTGACACACCCTCTCTCTTTTATTGATTATGCCGAATGGATCAGAAGGTCCACTTCATTGCCAAACTGGGTAGGGCATAAAATTTATTGGATATTGCCGTGTCGTATTGCAGGCGAACCTCTGAGCCAATGGAGAGGTTGAGCGCATCAGGCATGCCTACAAATTGATTGATATTGAGCCAAAACTGTGGTCTCATGAAGAAAATCAGGCTACTTTGCTCTGTCCCTAGGTTGGCACTGCGTACGTTTAGGAAGTTATTGATACTCCATAGACGGTTCCAGCTCGTCCAGCCAAGGATAGAGGAGACCTGGATATTATGGGGCTTGGCGTCCTTGAAGTCGTGGCGATACCCTACAATTGTGCTGAGGGAGAAATCATACTTACTGTGCTTGAAGACGTAGTCCACGCCGGAGGTAATGGCATTGTGGAACGAAGCACTGTTGGTCAACCCTCCGTCGTAGCCCAAGTGAAGTGCTATCGGAGCATCCCAAAACCTCAGGTCACGATAGGCCATTGTCTGCATACGATCCATGCCTTGGCCGGAGATCCCCATATCCATGAGGATGAAGTTTGCCCCCCATGGGTCTTCGGAGTAGTGCACCAAGGTGGACATGACCGGTGTCATGCCTGATAGCTCTTTTTTGTAGAGGTGCTTGCCAAAGTTGTAGTGAAACTGTAGCTCTGTCGTTTTTACCTGTGCCAAAGCGACTCCGCCCCCTAGCAATAGGCAGGCAATGCTTGAGGAAATAAGCGATTTGATGTTCATTGTAGTCTGGTGATCTTATTTGATATTAGCTGACTATGGATGATGGGAGAGGGGTGTATCTCCCCTTTTTCACACGCAAATGTACCAAAAAGTGGTCAGAGTCTTGATGCTTGGTATGGGTGTCTCTTGGGATAAACTCCTCGTGTGTTGATCTGCGAGTGACTCTGTAGCGGAGGACTATAGCTCTTGGTGTGCCAGTCGCTCTTTTGCCAGTTGCTCGTAGGGGGTGCCCGGTGCACCATAGTTGGTATAGGGGTAGATTGAGATGCCTCCACGCGGAGTGAAAAGCCCCTTGACCTCTATATACTTTGGCTCCATGAGCCGGATCAGGTCTTTCATGATGATATTTACGCAGTCTTCGTGAAAGGCTCCATGATTTCGGAAGCTAAAGAGGTAGATTTTCAGACTTTTGCTCTCTACCATCTTGATGTTGGGAATGTAGGCGATGCGTATTTCCGCAAAGTCGGGTTGCCCGGTGATTGGACAGAGACTGGTGAACTCGGGGCAGTTGAACCTCACCCAATAATCCGTGTCGGTGTGTTTGTTGGAAAAGGTCTCCAGCACCTCCGGATCATAGTCTTGGGAGTACTGGTTTTCTTTTGGTAGGAGTAGTGTGAGATGGTCTTGGGAGCGATCTATCTTTTTAGTCATGTGTGGGATGCGCTGTGATAATTAAAAAAAAGCTCAGGAGTCCATAGCACGGAGTCCTGAGCTTTTTAGGTCTTTTTGAAAATAAGTGGGTGTACCTCCCCCGTTTTTGTGGTATGCACTATACCACCACGTTGTCTTGGTATGTGAGGGGTAGGCTCTTTACTTCTTGCTAAAGAAGTCCTTTACCTTTTCATTGGGTACCATTTGCTCTTCAAAAACATAGGCACCTGTCTTAGGGGACTTTACCATTCTGATGACCTTGGAGAAGGTACGTCCTTCACCCTTCTGCAGGGTTGCTACTGTCTTTTTTGCCATGGTTTAGTATCTGATGATCTTGTTTTGAGTGTCTGTTGTTGGCAAGTAGGGGCTTTTCTGCTTACTTGATCTCCTTGTGTACGGTCATGCGCTTGAGGATGGGATTGTACTTCTTGAGCTCAAGGCGTTCGGTCGTATTTTTCTTGTTCTTTGTGGTGATATAGCGGGAGGTTCCGGGGAGTCCACTCTCTTTCATTTCTGTGCACTCTAGGATGACCTGTACTCTATCGCCTTTACCCTTCTTGGACATGGTTCTGTTGTTCTATTGTAAAGTGAATAGTGGACGCTCTCTTTCTTCCCGGGCCAACGTCCCACGTGAGGACGTCCGCCACTTTCTCTATGCGTCAGTCTAGGATCAGGAAGTTGTTGAGGTTTCCTTTTTCGTTGGCGCGGATGAGTGCCGCGTTCAGGCCGATCTTGTTGATCAGGCGTAGTCCGGCAGCTGATACTCGGATCTTGATCCAGCAATCTTGCTCGGGCCAATAAAACCTGCGGTCGAATAGGTTCGCATTGAAGGTCCGCTTGGTGCGCTTCTTGGAGTGCGAAACCTTGTTACCGATGAGTCCTTTCTTGCCCGTGATTTGACAAACTCGTGACATTTTATTTCTCTATTATCTTATTGTTATTCTTTCAATCAGCGGTTGCAAAGGTACCAATATCTTTGCACTTGAGCAACCCTTTTCTCTTTCCTTATTCTGCCGGGGTCTCCTCTGTCGTAGGTGCTTGCTCTACCGGGACTTCGCCAAACGGTTGTGCATCTGCAGGTGCCGGGATAGTCGCCTTCTCCACGTAGTCTGAGATGACGCTGTTGTCTTGTGTCGCTACACTGCGTTGACTGCTGGGTGCCCACTTTGCACAGAGGATACACAGGATGGCCATGACTGCGGCCAAGCCCCAGGTCATTTTCTCAATCGCATTGGTGGTGCGTTGCACACCCATGATGCTGTTGGAGGAGGAAAAACCGGCCGCCAGACCGCCGCCCTTGGACTCTTGGATAATAACCACTAGGATCAAGAGCAAAGCAACGATCGCGATGAGGATGGAAAGGAATATGTACATATCTTAGTTTTAACTGCTAGTTGTTTTTGTCAACAGATACAGTTGGCACGACCTTGATAATTTTCTCAAGGTATGCCACTTGCTCGGCAAAGTAACTATTTTTTTCTGAATAATTCAAATTTAGCGTCTTAAAAATGCGCAATGCTTCTCCGAATTTCCCTTGGCGGATGTAGATCCTTGCGAGGGTTTCTGTGAAGAGTTCTTCGGCCTGGCCCGGTGTGGTGTCGCCATCCGATGGTGGCGGGGTGGGTTTTTCCTCCTCGGTTGGGATCTTTTCGGCGGATTCGCCTTTGGCGAGAAAGGCTTCTATCAGGTCACCGGTGCTTTCGATGGGCTCTTCCGGCACTGTTTCTGCTGCTGTCGGTGGGGTTTGTATCCGGTCCAGCATCTCCTCTACCTCGTGTGCGTCATCCGGATGGTCTTGCAGGAAGTCATCGATGATACTAAAGCTGTCTTGGCTTTTGCCCGCCTCTGGCTCCTGCTTGCGGGGACGTGGTGGGCGGTGGTTGTTGAGGGTCAGGAAGAGCTGTGCCGGATCTGTGATGTAGAGGATCCGTCGGCTCAATTCGCTTGAGTATCGTAGGTCTCCGTTTTTGTGCAGGCAGATCAGGATCAGCCGGTGCAGTGGCTCGCAGTAGGGGTACTGCCGGCTGAGGAGGAGCAGGTCGTCCAAGTGGCTCAGGCTGAGTCCGGAGGGGTCTTCGAGGAGTGAGGCGAGTTCGGTGTAGGTCATTACCAGTTTTCGACTGTTGCGTTGAATATCTGGTTGATCAGGTCCTCAGTCATGCGTGCGGTCAGCTCGTCTTGGACGTCGGAGAACATGAGACTGCTGTCAAATGTCTCAAAGGAAGTGAACTGTCGCTCAAAGCTCTCTTCTTCGTCGACCGTGTTGGTGAATCGGACGTTGATCGTGATGGTCAACTTGGTTTTTGCGGCAAGTGCGTTTTCTTGTACCGCCTCGGCTGTTAGTTCGTATCCGGTGATTTCTCCCTCTATGTTGAGGTCGCCTTGTCCTCCAACTTGTGTTAGGCGTGTGCGTGTCTCAAAACGGTGTTTTAGGTCTTCTGAAAACCTTTGGGCCAGAGGTGGGTAGACGGTTGGTGCGAGGTTCTGAAAGTCATCGATCTTGATGGTTTTGATCCGGGTGTAGTCGATGCTTGCACCGTTGAGCCGGTAGGCGATTGTGCAGCCTCCGATGGTCGGCAGGCAGAGGAGTAGCAATACTCTTACCACGAGGGCTGGGATGGACAGTGTACGCATGGTTATTTTAGTTTGCGGTAGAGGGTTCGCTCGGATATATTTAGGTCCTCCGCTGTTTTTTTGCGCACTCCATTGTTGTGTCGCAGCACCATCTCTATATACTTTTGCTCCATCTCCTCCAGGGTGAGGATGTGTCCATCATCCACGATGTCTTGAAACTCTGCTTCGGCCGCAGTCGTAGCTTTGGTGTTGGACTGTGGGGCTTCTCCGGTGAGTACGACATCGGGTCCCAGGATGGCGGGTCGGGGTGTAATCCCTTGTTGTTGTCCTTGTAGGACGTGGTAGAGGAGCTGTGAGAGGTCGTTGATGCTCATCTTCATCTCCCGCATCATCCCATAGATGGCCCCCATTTGTTGCTGGCTCTCCGAGAAGCCCGGTTCTCCACTTCCACCGATACCAAATGAGCTTTGCCCGGCTGTAATGAGTGCCGGGTGTCTCTGGTCTGCATTTGGGGGGAGCTGGTCGAGGAGTACCTGCTCGGAGATCAGTCGATCCTCAGCGATTACGCTCAATCGCTCGACGAGGTTTTTGAGCTCGCGGATATTTCCCGGCCAGCGGTATCGGAGCATGAGTTGCTCGGCTTCCTCGCTGAGGCGGATAGGGGGCATGTGGTATTTGTCTGCGAAGTCGGATGCAAAAAGCCTAAAGAGGAGGAGTAGGTCTCCGCCTCTGTCGCGCAGTGGTGGAAGTGTGATGGTGACGGTATTCAGCCGGTAGTATAGGTCTTGCCTAAACTTTCCCTGCCGGATTGCCTCCTCCAGGTCCACATTGGTGGCGGCGACTATGCGTATATCGGCTCTCTGTACTTGGGAGGAGCCGACTTTCATGTATTCGCCGGACTCTAGTACGCGTAGGAGCCTTGCTTGTGTGGGCATGGGGAGCTCGCCTACTTCGTCGAGAAATATGGTGCCTCCATTTGCTTCCTCAAAGTAGCCACTTCGCTCCGTTACAGCATCGGTGAAGGAGCCTTTTTTGTGTCCAAATAGTTCGGAGTCGATGGTTCCCTCGGGTATGGCGCCACAGTTGACTGCCACGTAGGGGCCATGCTTGCGTGCGCTGTTTTGGTGGATGATCTGCGGAAAACTCTCCTTGCCTACGCCACTCTCGCCGGTCACCAGTACGCTGACGTCTGTGGGGGCTATGAGGAGTGCCACTTCCACAGCGCGGTTGAGCTCCGGGGAGTTGCCAATCATTCGTTGCCGTTGCTTGGCACGCTGTATTTCTGCTTGCGGGATGCTGTTTTTCATGTCCGAAAGATACCAAATATTCGGGTAACCGAGGAGGGGTGAGGTTGGGTGTGGGGGAAAAAGTTTTTTTCCTGGGAGAAAAACTTGGTGAGGTCGGAGAAAAAGGTGCGCTTGTCCCGGAAAAAGATAAAATCACTGTGTGATTTCTAGAAATCACACAGTGATTTGAATAAACCACTTAGTGATTTGAATAAATCACATTGTGATTTGGAGTTTTTCGTCCGGAGGGTGTGGTTTTTGGACGGTAGGGATGACTTTATCGTCCGTGTGTTTCTTTTTTGGGGCTGAGGGGTGTGGCGTGTGGCTTGTCGTGGGTCACTCGTTGTCCTACATGCGCTCGTCGTCGTCTGTCGTGGTGGAGGAGCTGAGGGTGTTGATGCGGTTGGCAGTGCTGAGTAGCCCTTGTCGTCCGCGGAGGCTGGTGTTGGTGTCGTCGTAGCTTTTTTGGAGGGCGTTGATGCGCTCTTGTATGGTCTCGAATCGCTCGATGAAGCGTTGGGTTCGCTCCAAAAGGAGTGCGACCTGAGTGGTTAGTTCGGCGAAGTTTTTGACTTGAGCGTCTTGTTTCCAGGAGAGTTGTATGAGCCTGAGGAGGACGTAGAGGTTGGCCTCGGAGGTGATGAGGACGTTGGCTTTTTTGGCGTAGTCGATGAGGGATGGGTCGTGTGTGTAGGCGAGTTGGATGGCGGCGGTGTTGGGCACAAACATGAGGATGTACTCGAGTGCTTGTCGTGGTGCCGGGATGTATTGCTGGTATTTGTAGCCGCTAAGCTCCTGTATGTGTCCTCTCAGGCTCTTGGTGTGCCGGTCGAGTGCGTTTTGTCGGTCTTCGTCGTTTTTTGCCTCTATGTAGTCTAGGAATGCTGTGAGGGAGACTTTGGCATCGATGATGACGTCTCTGTTGTCGGGTAGGTGAAAGACGAAGTCGGGGCGGACTATGGTGTTGGTCTCTGTGCGTAGTGTGGGCTGTGTGTCGTAGTGCTTGCCTTTTTGGAAGCCCTCTCGCTCCAGTAGGACTTCGAGCTGTGTTTCGCCCCAGTTGCCTTGTACTTTTGGCTTGAGTCGGAGTGCTTCGGCGAGTGAGTCTGCTTTTTGTCCGATCTCTAGTGATTGCTCGGTGAGTTGCTTGATGGTTTGCTCCAGTCTGGCGGTCCGGTCGGTTTCTTTGGTGGTGGTGTCGGATAGGGATTGTCGGACTTCGCGTATGGAGTCTTGGAGGGGCTGTATGATGGTGGACAGGGTGGTGGAGGTGGTGGTGGTCAGCTCTTCGGCTCGTTGCTTGGTGATGGTCTCGGATAGGACGGTGAATCGATCTTCCATGGCTTTGATCTGTCCGGTCAGCTGCTCTTGCAGGGTGCCTCGGAGGTTGATTTCTCTGTGGTGCGCTTGGTCTTGGTCGATCAGCTGTTGGCTGAGGTGGCTGTTTCGGACGAGAGCCATGAGGTAGAGGATGAGGAGTATTAGGGTGGTAGCTCCCAGGAGTAGGGCTGTGATGGAGATCGGGGTCATGGGTTATTGGATGGCTTGATAGATGACGGACTGGATGTGCTTTCGGATCTTGAGGGTGGAGAGTTTGTTGTTCCACCGCGTGGGTGAGCATCTATTGCTGAGAAAGATGTAGGTGATGTGGTTGGTGGGATCTACCCAAAAGCAGGTGCCGGTGAATCCGGTGTGTCCATAGGTGGATAGGGGGGCTTCCTCGGCGGTATTGCCGGGCTTTTTGGCTCCTCGGTGTCGGTCAAAGCCCATGGCGTATGGGGAGGTGCGGTGTCGTGCTGTGGTGTAGTGGCGGAGGACCTCCGGTGAGCAAAAGTCGATACCTCCGTAGTTGCCACCTCTCGCCAGGAGCTCGACCAGCTTGGCCAAGTCGTGTGCGTTGGCAAAGAGCCCGGCATTGCCGGAGACGCCTCCGAGCATGGCGGCCGCCTCGTCGTCGACATCTCCGTGGAGGACTTGGTGGCGCAAAAATCGATCGTCCTGCCCTTCCGCCACATCGGATAGGGGGAAGTGGACGTAGGGCTTGAAGCAGAGGCGTGTGGTGCCGAGTGGTCGTGCGATCTTGTCGTAAAAGAGGCTGTCCAGTGGCTTGGTGTAGGCTCTCTCGAGGACGTCGCTGAGTAGCAAGAAGTCGAGGTCGGAGTAGCGGTAGCGTCCGGGTCGGAGTGTGGCGTCGCAGATCATCCGGCGTATCATGGACTGTACTTGTGGGCTGAGGTAGTAGCCTTGGGCCATTCGTGTGGGATAGAGGGCTGAGGAGTCGCGGCTGACGAGGTCTTGGCGAAAGTTCCAGTCGGTTTGTGCCCAAGCATTTCGGCCGATCTTGAGGGGGTAGCCGGTGCGCTTTCGTCCGGTGATGAGTGGTCGGTCGTAGGAGGTGGGCTCTAGTAGCTCCTCGTAGAATCGTAGGACGGCCGGTAGGCCGGCGCAGTGGTGGAGGAGGCTCCTGAGTGTGAGGTCTGCCTTGTCGGAGCGATCGGTGTAGTCGAGGTACTTGCGCAGTCGGTCGTCGGGGTGGATGCGTTGCTCGGTCGTGGCTATCATCAGGAGCGGGGTGGTGACAGCGGCTTTGGTGACGGAGGCAGTGTCGTACAGTGTGGTGAGGTCGACCGGTTTTTGGCCGGCCGCATCCTTGGTGCCAAAGGCTTTTTCGTAAATGATGTAGCCGTCCTTGGCGACTAAGACTTGGCAGCCCGGATAGGCTCTTTGGCGTACTCCCTCGGTCGCCAGATCGTCGATGCGACTCAGTACGGTGGCGTCCATCCCGACTTGCTCCGGCGTGCCGTATGCCAGTCGGCTCTTGGTGGTGGTGAGTCCGGTACCTGCCGTGATGTACGGGCTGAGGTCTACCGGAAGCGTGCCCCCAAAGGGGATGGCGCCGGTGAGGGCTTCTCCGAGAGCGGATTGCCCGCCGGCTTTGGCGTCGTAGGCAAAGCAGACGGCACCGGCCAGACTGAGCTCCCGTCCGTACTGCAGAGCGGCGTATGGGGTGGTGAGAAAGGCCAAGACTGAGCGGGTGTCGCTGAGTAGCTCTGTCAGATTTTTGTCCGGTCGGATTTTTTGTCCGGTGACGGCTACGATGACGGTGTCGTACTCTCGGAGCCGGCGGTAGATTGACTGTCGAGTCGCACTGTCGGTGCGTGTGCCGATGGCGAATGCTTTGGTCTCCGGTATTGCTTCTCGTAGCTGTGTCAGCAGGTGCTGGAGTTGGTTGTCGCCGTATCGGAGTAGTGCCAGCCGTGGTTGTCCCTTGAGGGGGAGTAGGTCGCTGTCGTTGCGTGTGAGGGTCATGGCTTGGCGGTAGATCTGTCGGATGAGGTCTTGAGCAGAGGTGGGGTTGAGGTCGGTGGTGAGTTGCCGATCCGATAGGGGTGTCCGATCTGTGGCTCCGGTGAGGTACTTGTAGATCAGTACTTTTTTGGCTCTACGCTCGACCTCCTCGGGGGTGATTTCGCCCGTGTCCAGTGCGTGCATGAGGTCGTCTACGGCTTGGCGTGGGTTTGGCGGTGCCAGTAGGATGTCGCTCCCGGCTCTGAAGACCTCCACGGCTACTGAGCCGCTCCCCACTCCGGCAGTGATACCGCGCATGCCCAGCCCGTCTGTGAAGATGAGTCCGCGGAAGCCCAGCTTGTCTTGTAGCAGATCGGTCACTACGGATCGACTGGCGCTGGATGCTCCGGTGGTGGCTCCAAGTGCCGGGATCTGTAGGTGGGCGATCATCATACCACTGAGTCCGGCTCGGATGTAGGCCTCAAATGGTGGTAGCTCTACTGCCTGAAGCTCTTTGAGACTCTTCGTGATGAGTGGCAGTGCGTAGTGCGAGTCGGCCGAGGTATCACCGTGTCCGGGGAAGTGCTTGGCAGTGGAGAGCACGCCACCCTCCTCCAATCCTCGTGCGTAGGCAATGCCCAGCTTGGAGACTAAGGCTCCGTCGGACCCGAAGCTACGGGTGCCGATCACGGGATTTTGGGGGTTGCTGTTGATGTCGAGCACCGGGGCAAAGTTGATCTGGACCCCCAGCCTTTTGGCCTCCTTGGCCGTTGCCTGTCCGTAAGCATAGGCGAGAGCCTCGTCGTTGGTGGCTCCGAGTAGGATGTTGCGTGGCCACTTGGGCGTCCCGGTCAGGCGCATGGAGAGCCCCCACTCACCATCTATGGCAACGAGCATGGGTATGCGAGCATTTTGGCGCATGTAGTTGGTCAGTCGGAGCTGATCTTGTGGCGTGCCTTTTTGCCAAAGTACACCACCGTAGTCCTCCTGTGTCACCATTCGCTCCCATGCTCTCAGGGAGTGACTGTCGGTCTTTGGCGAGACCATCGGCATGATGAGTTGGGCTACTTTTTGCCGTTGTGTGCAGGTGCTGAGTACTCGGTTGGCGTACTTTTCCGCTTCGCTGTATTGCTTGGGGTTTCGCAGTAGGTTGGGTGTGGTCTGGGCGAGTGCTCCTGTGCCGATGAGGCTCATCAGCAATAGTAGCAGTCGTAGTGGCCTGGAGATCATTTTCGGAGGGTTGGTTGGGCGTCTAGGAGATACTCTGCGATCTGGATGGCGTTGAGTGCAGCCCCTTTGCGGATTTGATCGCTCACGCACCAGAATGAGAGGCCGTTGGGGTTGGACAGATCTTGGCGCACCCGACCGACGTAGACTTTGTCTTTTCCGGAGAGGAAGAGGGGCATCGGGTACTCATTTTGTGCGGGGTTGTCGAGGAGGACGACACCGTTTGCCTTGGCAAAAGCGGCTTGTGCGGCTTGTGTGGTAAGGGGTTTTTCCAGCTCGACCCATATTGCTTCGGAGTGTGCTCTGAGTGTGGGTACCCGTACGCAGGTGGCACTCACCTCAAGGTCACTGTCCATGATCTTTCGGGTCTCGTGGTACATTTTCATCTCCTCTTTTGTGTAGCCGTTGTCGGTAAAGACGTCAATGTGTGGAATGACGTTGAAGAGGAGTTGGTGTGCAAACTTTTGTACGGTCGGGGTCTCGCCTGAGGCGTATTGCTTTACCTGGTGCTCCAGCTCTTCCATCCCGGTTGCTCCGGCTCCACTGGCACTTTGGTAGGTGGCGACGTGTACCTTTCGGATCCGGCTGATGTCGTTGATGGCCTTGAGTGCGACCACCATTTGGATGGTGGTGCAGTTGGGGTTGGCAATGACCTTGAGGGGGTGCTCCAGTGCTGTGTGTGCATTGACCTCCGGCACGACCAGTGGAACCTGTGGATCCATCCGAAACGCACTCGAGTTGTCGATCATGATTGCGCCATACTTGGTGATGGTCTCTCGGAATCGTAGGGATGTACTTGCTCCTGCACTTGCAAAGACTAGGTCGATCCCCTCGAAGTCATCCCCCTCACGGAGTTCTTGGATGGTTAGTTCTTTTCCATTGACAGTGCAATTGCTTCCTGCGCTCCTTGAGCTACCGAATAAGCGAAGGGTGTCGTAGGGAAAATTGCGCTCTTGGATCAGGCGGAGCAGCTCTTGTCCTACAGCTCCGCTGGCGCCTACTATTGCGATATTCATATCTGTGTAAAGTGTGTGGGTGTGTCGGTAAAAGAGACAGTCCTCTCCTCAGGTGTGTGACACGCGGGGAAAGGACTGCCGTTTTATTTGGGGTAAAGTGTACGTTGCTTACTTTTTCTTTCCCTGGTTGGCTACTGCCTCCATGAGTTTTTTGATCTCTTCGGGGTCACCGATGAAGTAGTCTTTGACCAGTTTGTAGCCGTCGTTTTCGTCGAACTCAAAGACATAGGGAATCCCGGTGGGGAGATTGAGGCTGATGATGTCTTCGTCGCTGATGCCCTTGAGTACCTTGACGATACCGCGTAGGCTATTGCCGTGCGCTGCCACGATGACGTCGTCGTGCTTTTTGAGGGATGGGAATATCGTTTGCTCCCAGTAGGGGCGTATGCGTGCGACGGTATCCTTTAGGCTTTCGGTGAGTGGTAGATCCTCGTGTGGCACTCCGGCATATCGTATGTCCTTGTATGGGGAGCGGTCATCGTTGGCATCGAGAGCCTTTGGTGGTATATCGTAGCTGCGGCGCCAGATCAAAACTTGCTCCTCACCGTACTTTTCTGCGGTCTCGGCTTTGTTGAGCCCTTGCAGCATGCCGTAGTGTTTTTCATTGAGTCTCCAGCTCTTCTCCACGGGGATCCAGTCGAGATCCATCACGTCGAGGACGTTGTTGAGGGTTTTGACGGCGCGCTTGAGGTAGCTCGTAAAGGCTTGTGTGAAGTGAAAGCCGTTTTCCTTGAGTTGTTGTCCGGCTTTGCGAGCTTCGCTGATGCCTAGCTCTGTCAGGTCTACATCAGTCCAGCCGGTGAATCGGTTCTCGAGGTTCCACTGGCTTTGGCCGTGGCGTATCAGTACCAGTCTTTTCATGGTGTCGTTCTCTATTTGTATGGTTACTTATCTCTATCTACTATGTAGTCGCATATACCGAGGAGTGTCTCCTTGGCTGGTGATGGTGGCAGTGTCTCGCTGAGTAGGTGCTTGCACTCCTTGATATGGGTGCGCATGACCTTGTCGGCGTAGTCTATTCCGCCACTCTTTATTGCAAAGTTAACAAGAAAGTCGATCTCTTGCTCGCTCAGGCGTTGTTTGCGTAGCAGTTTTTGGGCTTTGGTTGCTTGTGTGCCTTGTGTCCCGAGTGCATGGATCAGGGGTAGGGTGACTTTGTGCTCCTTTAGGTCGTTGGAGGAGGGCTTGCCGAGCTCGGGGCTAGGCAGGTAGTCAAAGATATCGTCCTTGATCTGAAAGGCGATGCCTAGGTGCATCGAGGCTTCGGCCAGTGCATGGAGAGTCCGACCGTCTTGCACCTCTGCTACAGCGGCGCCGGTGATCATGCTGCCCTGCATGAGGGCGGCTGTTTTTTGCTTGATTACCTCCAGATACTGCTCCTCAGTGGTGTCTGCCAGCTGGGATATGTCCAGCTGTAGTAGCTCCCCTTTGCTCAGGTCGGCACCAAGCTCGGCCATCTTGCGTACCAGTAGGGGCAGGTCTAGGTCTAGGGCTAGGTTGAAGGCATGTGACAGGATGTAGTCGCCGAGCAGTACCGCCTTGTGGTTGCCCAGTAGGGCGTTGAAGGAGGCTTCGCCACGCCGTGTCATGCTCTCGTCTACCACGTCGTCGTGGATGAGGGAGGCCATATGTAGCAGCTCCAGTGACACAGCCGCACGGATGACCCGGTCGTTTTGGACCCCATAGCACTCTGCCGTCAGGATGACGATCAGTGGTCTGAGGCGTTTGCCCAAGCCTCGACGCAGGTGAGTCAGTGCCAGTGCGATGGTCGGCACCTCGCTCTGGAGCGACTCGAGGTACAGCTCATCAAATCGCTGCATCGCCTGTGCTGTGTCGGGGGGTAAGGTCGGGAAAAATACTTGTGCCATGCTCTTGTTTCTTGGACTACAAAGTTACGAAGAATAGCGTACTTTTCTCTCGTGGTAGGCCATCATTTGGAGGGGGTCTCTTTGGACTCTTTGGACGAGGTGAGCCCGAGTCGCTCACGGAGCTCTGAGATATTGGGCCGATGCAGGGGCTCATCTGCTTTTAGGGGCTCTTTGATCACGTACTTCATATAGAGTGTGTAGACGATCATGGTGAGTGGTAGGGCAAAGATTAGCCCCAAAAATCCCATGAGCGAGCCCCATACTGTCAGCGAGAGTAGCAGTACGGCCGGTATCATGCCCATTTTTTTGCCCAAAATGGTAGGCGTGAGGTAGGTGTCTTGGAGGAGTTGGGTCAGTCCGAGGATCCCAAAGGCGATCAGGAGAAGGATCCATACGTTTTCGCCTGTCGAGGCCGACTGGAGCATGCAGAGGATGATGATGGGTGGTATCCCAAAGAGCTGCATGTAGGGTACCAGGTTGAGCAGACCAATGAATAGCCCACAGGTGATACCCATAGGCATGCCCATGAGCCAAAAGCCGAAAGCGAGGACGCACCCACAGATGAGTGCTATCAGTCCTTGTCCCTTGAAGTAGTTGGTCACATGCGTGGTCACATTTTGTCCCAGCTCGATGACATAGGGCCTCAACGACTTGGGGAAGAGACGGACGATGCCACGGTTGAGCCGCTCATAGTCCTTGAGGATGAAAAAGAGGTAGAGAAAGAAGAGACCTAGGACGGCAAAACCGGATATGAACGTCAGTGTGCTCGAAAGCACCAGCCATCCACGCTCAAAAAATGAACGGACGTACCCCATGATCTCTTGGATGTCAAATTGCGAAAAGAGGTAGTCTAGGTTGAGTGTCGCGACGACCTCTTGACGGTACTCTCGGGGCACTATACTCAGCAGGAGATCGGGGGTGAAGTAGTCCGTGAAGAGGTTCCAGGCTTTGTTGCCTTCGGAGACAATGGAGGGAATCACCAGTGTGACCACCCCCACAAGGATCCCCACGGCCAGTAGGAGGACCAATAGGATCGAGATGAGCCTACTCCTGACCCTCAGTCGCTTTTGGAAAAAACGCACCGCAGGCATCATCATCACTGCCGTGATCCATGCCAGCCCAAAGGGGATCAGCGCAGAACGGATACCACCGACGACGTAGGCAAAAAGTACCACGAGGGCAAGGGAAAACAGGATGCGGGCAATCCGATCGAGGGTGAAGGGTTTTCTGAAAAAGTCGTCCATTGATTTGGTGGGATTGGTTTGCGTTTCGTTGATCGTAAAGGTACCAAATAATGAGCCTACCCCAAAAAACAACACCTCCTCCGTGGATGATGGACGAACTCAGGGCAAATAGGCGTGAACGACACCTTGGTGCAACAGTATCAATTTTGAGACAAAAAAGTGAGGGTGGTATTTCGTGCGAATTTCATCCACTTCGTGTCGCTTCTTTTTTCCCTATCCGTCTAAGCGATCGCTTCTATCCGTGAAAAGTTTTGCTTCTATCCGTGAAACCGAATGGTTTCATGGATAGAAAATCGGGGTGTTTATAATGGGTTGGGAGTGAGTGGATTGTGAGCCCCCTTTTTTATCCCCTTTTTGGGGGCAAAAAAAAGTGACCAAGGACTTTTTTTGGGGGGGAAAAATGGGGTCAGATAAGTCCGTACTCCACTTGGACACAGATGCGCTCGATGAGGGCGTCCTCGCCATTTGGGTCCCAAGTGGTCTTGAGTGAGGCTCCGAAGATGCTGGCGAAGGTGTTCCAAAATCCGGCCGTAAAACCGCCCAAAAAGGCTTCGATGAGCTGGTAGCTAGAGCTGTTGGTCTCTCTCATGATTAGCTTCATGAGTAGCTTTCCTTGCCGGAGGGTGAGCTTTCGGAGCTCAGGAGAGTATTGCTTGAATAGATCGCGCTCCATGCGCTTGAGGTGCTTGATTTTGTCCTTTTCGGTCGGCAAGGTCTCTATGTACTCATAGGTCTCTTTCAGCGTGGCGGAGACGATCTTGGCATAGGGAAGTACTCGCTTGACATCGTAGACGAGGCGGGTGTAGCGGATCCGCTCCTTTTCGGTCCGGAAGACAATCGGTCGATAGAGAAGCACTTCGCGTAAGCGTATTGTCGGTAGGCTCTCTCCATCGTCTGTCGTGACCGGGACTAGGTAGCCATGGTGGGCTTGACGGCTGAGGCTGTCGGCTCCGGCGATCTCCTGTGCGGAGGCCACCTCTGTGGCCACTTCCCCGAGAAGTATGAATAGGGACCACGCAAAGCACCGTGGTATGTGGTGAAGTAATTGTCGGATCATAGTGCAACGTGTTGCAAGCATTGGCTTGCGATGCTATACGGAGCCCCCTCTTTTTGGGGAAAAGGCCCCATGTGGGGCAAATATAGCTACATGTTGGGAGGTAGTGTCACTTCTTGCACTACGTTATTTTTTTTGAAGTCTCTTTAACAACTTGGCGGGGTGTTGCCAAAAAACAGCAATGAGCACCAAGGCTACATTTAGCCCTACTATGCGCAGCAGGTCACGTAGGGGCCTAAAGTGGCTGACCCTCTCCTCTCCGGGTGCGTAGTAGACTCGGACCGGTATGGAGCGGACCGGTATGTCGCGCCAGATGGCTCGTACCAGGATCTCCATCTCAAACTCGTATTTGCCACTGATGAGCCGGAGGTTGCGCAGTCGTCGTATGGGGTAGAGGCGGTAGCCAGTCTGGGTGTCGGGTAGATGTACGCCGGTGGAGACGGTGAACCAAAAGTTGGAGGTCTTGTTGGCAATGGTGTTTTGGGTGGGCATGTTTTCGGCCTCTATATTTCGTGACCCGACGAGGAGTGCGTCCGGGGTCTCCTCTATGGCTTGGAGGAAGAGTGGAATGTCCTCGGGGTAGTGTTGGCCATCGGAGTCAATGGTGAGGACGTATCGGTAGCCTTGGGCGTATGCCCAGTCGAATGCTGTGCGTAGTGCGGCCCCTTTGCCTCGGTTGACCTCATGTGTGATGACGTGGAGGTCGGGGTATCCCTTGAGGATATCGGCAGTGCGGTCGGTAGAGCCGTCATTGACGACGAGTATGGGCAGTCCTTGTTTTTGGACGCGATCGAGTACGTCTGCCAGTGTGCCACAGTTGTTGTATGTAGGCAGTGCGATCAGTGTTTCGTTCATGGTTGTATGGACGTGAGGTGAGGTCATTTATGGGTTAGATTTCGCCCGATAAAGTACGAAAAAGGTCGCCATTGGACTGAGGATATGGCGCAGTGATGTCGATGACCTCGTGTGAGACGGGGTGTACGAAGGTTAGGCGATAGGCATGCAAAGCAATGGATCCATCCGGCAACGGTCGCCGTGCACCGTACTTGAGGTCACCTCGGATGACAGATCCTATGGCCGATAGCTGTGCTCGTATCTGGTGGTGCCTTCCGGTCAGCAGGGTTACTTCGAGCAGGGTGTAGCGGTCACCATGTCCTACTGTTTTGTACTCGAGTAGGGCTTCTTTGGCCTCTTTGGCACCTGAGGCTGTGGGGTAGGATTTGTTTTGCTTGGCATTTTTGCGCAACCAATGCCTGAGTAGCCCTTGTGGCGGTGTGGGGGCTTGCTCGACTATGGCACGGTAGCGCTTGGTGACTTCGTCCTTCTTGGCAAAGAGGGCGTTCATTCGGGCGAGAGCTTTTCCGGTCTTGGCAAAGAGGACCACCCCCGATACGGGCCGATCCAACCGATGGATCACCCCTACAAATACGTTGCCGGGCTTTTGGTACTTGATGCGGAGGTACTCCTTGACTTTTTCGGAGAGTGGGGTATCCCCAGTCTTGTCGCCTTGGACGATGTCTCCCGGTGCTTTGTTGACAGCGATGAGATGGTTGTCCTCGTAGAGTATCTCTAGTGGTGGTAGAGCTTCAGGCATGGCTGCTCCCTGTCTCTCCTTTACATCTTCATCCCGCCACAGACGTTGAGGACTTGGCCGGTGATATAGGCCGACTCATCTCCGGCAAAAAAGGCCACCACCGAGGCAATATCCTGAGGTGTCCCGGCGCGTTTGAGGGGAATGGCGGCAGTCCAGCTCTTGAGTACCTCATCGGAGAGATCGGCGGTCATGTCGGTCTGGATGAAGCCCGGTGCAATGACGTTGGCACGGATGCCACGGGAGCCAAACTCTTGGGCAATGGACTTGGTGAAAGCAATCATACCGGCCTTGGATGCGGCGTAGTTGGATTGCCCGCTATTGCCATACCTGCCGACCACAGAGGCGATGTTGATGATCGATCCGGTACGTGCTTTCATCATGGAGGGGATGGCGGCTTTGGTGATGTTGTATACGGACTTGAGGTTGCTTCTTAGAACCTCGTCCCAGTCTTCTTCGCTCATCCGTATGAGGAGGTTGTCCCGAGTGATTCCGGCATTGTTGACCAGGATGTCGATCTTCCCAAAGTCCCGGAGTACATCTTGGACAAAAGTCTGTGACGCCTCATAGTCTCCGGCATCGGCGGCGTATGCTTTTGCTTTTTGCCCCATTTGGCTGACTTCTGCTTCGAGGGACTCGGTGTTGGCATTGAGGCTGCGGCCGCTGAAAGCGACATCTGCACCTCGACGGGCAAGCTCTAGGACGATGGCACGACCGATGCCTCGGCTTCCGCCGGTGACGACGGCTACTTTTCCTTTTAGTGTATTATTGGTGTTCATAGTCTCCTTTGTTCGCTGGTGTTTGGTGTTGTTGAGTTATTGTCACTTACACAGCCCATGGCTGATGATGGATCGTACGGTCCGATAGGTTTCGCCGACCGCCTCGTCGGTTTTGCCCAAGTGCCCTCGTATGAAGGGTACTTCGAGTCCTTTCATGCATGCATGTAGGAGTAGAGCGGTCCGCTTGATGTCCAGTCGCTTGAATTCTCCGGACTCTATCCCCTCTTTCAGGATCTGCTCGATGAGGTCTCTCTCGAGGAGATCAAAGCGCAGACGTGCTCGCTCAACGGCGGCAATGTCGTTGAAAAACTCCGCCTCCAGTGAGCCATTCCACCTGACGACATCGTTGACAGCCACTTGCCGACGAGCGATGTACTGCATGAGTTTTTGGATCGGAGAGAGTGGACGGGCCACAAAGGCTTTTAGCTCTTTGTATAGGTTGTGCAGCTCCATCCGGATGACCTCCATGTAGATGTCTTGCTTGGTCCTGAAGTAGGTGTACAAGGTCCGCCTGCTCTTGCCTGTGCTTTGGGCGATGGCGTTCATGGTGGTACCCTTGAATCCCTGCTCGGCGAAGAGTCGGCGTGCGGTCTTGATGAAAGATTGCTTGGTGTTGGCTCTGACGTCTCGTTGCTCCATGAAAGTTACTTTTCTCGAAATACGAGGTTGATAGGTGTCCCACTCAGATCCCATTGCTCCCGGATCTGGTTTTCCAAAAACCTACGGTATGGCTCTTTGATCCACTGGGGTAGGTTGGCAAAGAAGATGAAAGTGGGGATTGCCGCTGTGGGCTGCATGGTGATGTACTTGATCTTGATGTACTTGCCTTTCCACGCAGGAGGTGGTGTGCGTGCAATGATCGGTAGTAGGACGCTGTTGAGCTGTGCTGTGGGGATTCGAGTCTTGCGTTTTTCGTAGATCGCTTGAGCAAAGTCCAGTACTTTCATGATCCGCTGTTTTTCGGTGGCGGAAATGAAGATGATGGGGAAGTCGGTGAAGGGTGCCAGGCGTTCTCGGATCGCATAGATGTAGTGATCCATGACCGCATTGGTTTTTTCCTCGATGAGGTCCCACTTGTTGACGCAGACGATCAGCCCTTTCTTGTTCTTTTGGATGATGGAGAAGATATTGAGGTCTTGCCCCTCGATACCCTTGGTGGCATCGAGCATAAGGACACAGATGTCGCTGTTTTCGATCGCTCTGATACTTCGTAGCACGGAGTAGTACTCTAGGTTTTCGTCCACTTTGCCTCGTCGACGGATTCCGGCTGTGTCTACCAGCGAGAAGCGGTGACCAAACTTGTTGTACTGCGTGTAGATTGAGTCGCGGGTCGTGCCGGCGACATCGGTGACAATGTGTCGATCCTCATCTAGGAAAGCATTGATCAGAGAGGACTTGCCGGCGTTTGGCCTGCCAACGACTGCGATCCTAGGAATGTCCGGCTCGGGGATGTCCTCCTGCAGCTCACCGGGAAGGCTCTCGACAACCTTGTCGAGGAGCTCTCCTGTACCACTGCCGTTGATGGATGAAATGGCAAATGGCTCTCCCAGTCCGAGGCTGTAAAACTCTGCGGCATATAGGCCCATCGCAAAGTTGTCAGATTTGTTGGCGACTAGGATTACCGGTTTTTTGGAGCGTCGTAGCAGGTGAGCCACAGCATCGTCCATCGGGGTGAGGCCGGCTTGGATGTCGACGAGGAAGAGGATCAGGTCTGCCTCCTCTATGGCGATCTCCACCTGTTTGTTGATCTCCGGCTCAAAGGCATCCTCCGAGCGTTCGATCCATCCGCCGGTGTCGACGACCGAGAAGTAGGTGCCGTTCCACTCACACTTGCCGTACTGTCGGTCTCGTGTGGTCCCGGGCTCTTCGGTCACGATGGCTGTGCGGGTCTTGGTGAGTCGATTGAATAGGGTCGACTTCCCTACGTTGGGTTGGCCTACTATGGCCACTAGTCTGCTCTTTGACATAGATTGGGTGCCGGTTTAATCCGGCTTGTATCCAAAGTTTTGTAAAATCGTGTCTCTGTTGCGCCAGTCCTTCTCGACCTTCACAAAGAGTTTGAGGAAGACTTTTTTCTCAAAAAAACGCTCCAGGTCTCGTCGTGCCACAGTGCCTACTTTTTTCAGAGCCACACCTTTGGGGCCAATCAGTATCCCCTTTTGGGACTCTCGCTCGGTGTAGATCACAGCCTCGATCCGGAGGAGGTCCGGACTATCCTTGAAGCTCTCTACGACCACCTCGGTGGAGTAGGGAATCTCTTGCTGATAGTATAGAAAGATCTTTTCTCGGATGATCTCGGAGACAAAAAAGCGTGCCGGACGATCCGTGAAAGCATCTGTCTCAAAGTAGGGCGGGTTTTCCGGCAGTAGCTCCACCACTTTTTGGCGGATGTAGGGGAGACCGGCACCGTGCGATGCGGCTATGGGTAGTATCTCTACGGCATTGGGGAGCGTCTTTTCCCAGTAGTGGATCAAGCGCTCCACCTCTTCGGGGTTGGGGGCAAGGTCTACCTTGTTGATCAGCACGAGGAGCGGGACTTTGGAGTTGCGGACAGCGAGGAGGAAGTCGCTGTTTTTCTCCGGTTCTTCTTGCGTGTCCGTCATGTAGAGTAGGATGTCGGCGTCAGCCAGTGCACTCTTGGAGAAGGAGAGCATCTGCTCCTGCATCTTGTAGGCCGGTCGCAATACTCCGGGAGTGTCGCTGTACACGATCTGTAGGTGCTCCTCGTTTACGATACCGATGATGCGGTGCCGTGTCGTCTGAGACTTATTGGTGATGATGCTCACCTTGTCCCCGACGAGCTTATTCATGAGGGTGGACTTCCCTACGTTGGGGTTGCCTACGATGTTGACAAATCCGCTCTTGAATGCCGTTGTCATCTCAGTATGCCCACTTGAGGTAAATGCTTCCGAATGTGAATCCGGCACCGAACGCTGTCAGAATCAGGTTGTCTCCCTTCCGAATCTGTCGCTCGTAGTCCCACAGGCAGAGAGGGATAGAGGCGGAGCTGGTGTTGCCGTACCGCTCTATATTGAGCATGACCTTGTCTAGGCTGAGGTTCATCCGCTTTGCAGTGGCACTGATGATCCTCATATTGGCTTGGTGTGGGACTACCCAGGCGATATCTTCGTGGCTCAGGCCGTTGCGCTCCATGATCTCTGCGGAGACATCCCCCATCTGGGTCACAGCGGCCTTGAAGACTTGTTGCCCCTCCTGGTACACAAAGTGTAGGTCTTGGTCCACTGTCTCGTGTGATGCAGGACAAGCGGAGCCTCCGGCTTTCATGATCAGGTGAGAGGCGTTGCCGGTGTTGTCGTTGCGCAAAATGACATCTTGTATACCGTTGCCATCGATCGTCGGCTCCAGTACCACGCATGCCGATCCGTCGCCAAAGAGAGGCAGTGTCGCACGGTCGCGGGGATTGGTGATGGTACTCATCTTTTCGGCAGAGATGAGGAGGACCTTCTTGTATAGTCCACTCTCTATGAATCCTCGAGCAATCTGGAGACCATACAAAAATCCCGTACATGCGCCCTGAAAGTCAAAGCAAGGAACCCCGGTTGGGATACCCACCTGATCCGCAATGATCGATGCGGTGGTCGGAAAGGGGTAGTCCGGAGTGTTGCTGGAGACCAGGACTAGGTCGATCTCATCCTTGTGGATATTGGGGTGACGTGCCAGCAGATCCTCCACTGCTTGGACGCCCATGTAGGATGAGCCCTTGGAGGGATCCTTGAGTATTCGGCGCTCCTTGATGCCGACGCGGGTTGTGATCCACTCATCCGAGGTGTCGACCATCTGTGCGATATCTGCATTAGTGAGGGTGTCCTCCGGGACGTAACCACCCACAGCGGTTATGGCCGCTCTTACTTTATTCTCCTTTGTCATGATGTTGTATCTTGGTTCTGTATTGTCCTTTTTTTGACTGTGTGAAGTCCGCTTTTCTCAAAGTGTGTAATTTGTAGAAGCGCAACTATTTCTTGCAAAGGTACCAAAAAGATGGCATTTTTATCCTGAGTGTGTAGTCGATTTTTTGGAGAGTGTGTCCGAGAAGGTGCTTGTACTCAGCCCCCTGCACCGATGGGTACCTCCCGCCTTAGGCCGGGACGATCAGTCGGACGGTCAGATAGCCGATGACCACCAGCCAGATGCAGAGGAGCAGTGCCAGAATGAACGGACGCACACCCGCTTGTCTGAATCGTGACACCTGAGCATCCATCCCAATAGCTGTCATCGCCATCGTGAGCAAAAAGTCGTCACCCACCTTTAGACCGGAGGTCATGGAGCGATAGAGGTCCTGCCAGCCTTGTTGATGTGCCAGGTAGAGTAGACCGGTGTTGACTAGGATAGCGACGACAAAGTAGATAGCGAACCAAGGGAATGAGATCTTGGTACTCTGCTGTTTTTGTAGGGTGGACTCAGTGGAATCTTGCTTGAGGCACAGGGCAAGGAGGAGCAGTACCGGAGCTAGTAGGATGACACGGATCATCTTGGTGATGGTTGCCAGCCCCGCTATCTCCGCTCCCATGCCGGCTCCTGCACCGGCCACGTGTGCCACTTCGTGCAGTGTGGCGCCCGTATAGATTGCCATTTGATGGTCGGACAGCCCTAGCCACCCGCTATGGTACATCACTGGGTACAAAAACATCAGGAGGGTGCCAAAGATCACCACCGTACTTACCGCTATCACGGTCTGGTCGGTACGTGTCCGTAGCACTGGTTCGGCCCCAAGCACGGCTGCGGCACCACATATCGCACTACCGGTGGCGCAGAGTAGTGAGAGTCGGTCATCCATGCCAAGCCAGCGTCCGATCATCCGGCCTAGGAGCAGTACGCTGGCGACCATGATGAGATCGACGACGAGGGCTTGCCAGCCGGCATACAGGACATCGGCAAGGGTCAGCCTGAAGCCGTACAAAATGATTGCCAGCCTGAGAATCTGCTTGCTCGCCAGAGCGAGTCCGGCATGCCATCCTTTCGGGATTCGGTGGTGCACGGAGTTGGCTATGAGCATGCCGAGAAGGATGCCGAGTATGAGTGGGGAGAGCCGGAGTGTGTCGCTAAAGAGAGGGAGTTGGGCAAGGGCATAGGCCACACCTCCCAGGGCTCCGGCGAGTAGTAGCCCCTTGATTTGGCCGGGATTGAGTCGGGTCATGATTTGATCTTGAGTTGCTTTTTGTGTGATTGTGTAATCTAGACAGAGTGCAAATCTAATCAAAATAGCCGGTGCGACCTCTCATCCACACGGCACATTGTCCTCTCTTGTCCACACCTCTCCGTCGAGAGCGTGCGGAATTTGTCGGAGCGTATTCGTTTCTTCTGAGGGACTTTTTTGATATATTTGTGTCGTGACCATGGAGTAACCAACGAAGTCAAAGAAACTATCATACAAAAACCATCACATGAACTACGATCTCATCATCATCGGAGGCGGCCCGGGGGGGTACAACGCAGCCACACTTGCCGCAAAGAATGGGCTCAAGACAGCCCTTTTTGAGAAAAACAAGCTAGGCGGAGTGTGCCTCAACGAGGGGTGTATCCCGACCAAGACCCTGCTATATTCCGCCAATATGTTGGACACCATACGCAGCTCCCAAAAGTACGGCATCACGATCGACGGATCGGTCGGAGCCGACTATGGCAAGATTGTCTCGCGCAAGAATAAAATTGTCCGGAAGCTGGTCTTGGGCGTGACTCAGAAGCTCAAGACTGCCGGAGTGGACGTGATAGAGGCGACAGCCAGGCTTGCCGGCTCCGGCGATGAGGGCATCCGGGTCGAGGCCGACGGACAGATCTACACTGCTCGTGACGTACTACTATGTACCGGGTCCGAGACCTCTATTCCGCCGATCGAAGGACTTGCCGAATCCGGCTACTGGACGAGCCGAGAGGCCCTTGAGGCAAAAGAACTCCCCGAGTCCATCGTCGTGATCGGTGGGGGGGTGATCGGCATGGAGTTTGTGAGCATCTACACCAGCTTGGGTGTCAAGGTGACTGTGGTCGAGATGTTGCCCAAGATATTGGGGCGAATGGACACGGAGATCTCGACTGCGCTGATGCACGAGTACGAGAGGAGGGGTGTCACCTTTTTGCTCAATACACGTGTTGTCAGTGCTTCGCCCAAGGGAATTACGGTGGAGACCGCCGATGGGGAGACCCGGAGCATAGAGGCGGATCGTATCTTGCTCAGTGCCGGACGTCGAGCCATTACCAAAGACCTCGGAGTGGAGGAGCTGGGGCTAAGTCTCCACCGTGGTGCCATCGTGACCGATGAGTACATGCAGACCTCACACCCACATGTCTATGCGGCAGGTGATGTCACCGGTCGCAGCATGCTGGCCCATGCGGCGATCCGTATGGGGGAGGTGGCTGTCCATCACATCCTGGGTCGCAAGGACGATGTGATGCGCTACGATGCCATACCGGGAGTCGTGTATACACACCCCGAGATAGCGAGCGTGGGGGTCACAGAGGACGAGATGATCGAGAGAGGCACAGCATACCGTGTCCTAAAGTTGCCCATGACCTTCTCCGGACGATTCGTCGTCGAAAACGAGGGTGAGACCGGGATATTCAAGGTCATTGTGGACGGTGAGGATCGCATCATCGGGGGACAGATGCTTGGTAATCCGGCTTCCGAATTGATCGTCATGATTGGGATGGCCATCACCGAGCGACTGACACTGGAGGATCTCCGCAAGCACATTTTCCCTCACCCAACAGCGGCAGAGATTCTGCACGAGGTTATCTACGAATAACAGCGTACCAACGTAACTATCCTAGAAAAGGGGGGCGGAATTCATCCGCCCCCCCTTTTTTTCATCCTGTCCCCCCCCTTGGGCAAAATCATACTTCGTATAAGGTTTTGGGGCACATTTTTGGACCATGAGCGAGGCGGGTACTTAGGACATTATTTTTCTCCTTTGGTTGGACTTTGCTTTTTATTCTATCCGTCTAAGTGATCGCTTCTATCCGTGCAAACTTTTGCTTCTATCTGTGAAAAGTTTCGCTTCTATCCGTGAAACTCAAGGTTATCTGTAAGTTTTTGATTTACAGTCTCTAATTGTGTGTGCATTCTCAAAATATTGGGCAACAATCATTTCCAATCGAATTAAAATGAGTATCTTCGTACATTGGATATGTTGTACGTTATCCCAAAGTCAAAAATTACCAATGGACCATTTGACAAAGGAACAACGCCATAAAAATATGGCTGCAAACAAAGGCAAAGGAACCAAACTTGAAATAATGTTTGGGAAATTCCTGTGGAACGCCGGAATAAGGTATCGCAAAAATGATAAGTCGGTATTCGGTAAACCCGATTTTGTCATTAGAGGGCCTAAAATTGCGATATTTTGTGACGGTGAGTTTTGGCATGGTAAGAATTGGGATATTAGAAAGAATGACCATAAAAGCAATTGTGAGTTTTGGCACTCTAAAATCGAGCGAAATATAGAACGCGACAAGGAGGTCAATGAAGAATTGCGCAAACAAGGTTGGAAAGTCTTTCGATTTTGGGAGACAGAAATAACAGCGAATCCTGATGTGTGTTTAAATGAGGTTTTGAATTATATGAATAGAAAATCAATAACTGACGATAAAATAGCCATCACAAAAATGTGTGGCGGAGGAAAAGTTTCGATGCAAATGTACGGACCTCATTCGCTAAATGAGGATGGAAGTATAATTTCATTTGAAGAACAAATGGCGATTGTGTCTCACTACCTGCACAATCAAGGATACAAATACGCTAAGCCATACGAGGTAAAAGCAGAAGGTCTGATAGAGGATATATACAACATTCATCAAAAGAATTCTGACGCACAATGTGTGTCAGATGTTTGTGTGCAGTATTCATTGTTCTCTGATTTGTTTGCCGTCCCGTTCTTACCGATAGAAAAGCCCCAATTTACATTCATTGATTTATTTGCGGGTATCGGTGGATTTAGAATGGCAATGCAAAACCTTGGTGGCAAGTGTGTGTTCTTCCGAATGGTATGTCTAGGCGCAAAAAACCTATCTGTTGAATTATGGTGAAGTTCCGTTTGAGGATATTTTATATAATCCACAAAATCAAAAGTCTATGAAAAATTGGACTCGCAACGAAACAATAATAGCGTTTAATATCTATTGCAAGATTCCTTTTAAAAATAGCAGCAAGATGCACCCAATGATAATCAAATACGCCAACTTGCTTGGTCGGTCTCCAAGTGCATTAAATATGAAAATTGGTAATATTGGACGATTAGATCCAGATTTAAGAAAACAAGGGATAAGCGGATTGATTCATGGTGCAAAAATGGAGGAGGAGGTTTGGAATGAATTTTATGGAGATCCAGACCGTCTTGCCTTTGAAAGTGAAAGATTGCTTTCAGAAATCACAGGTCAAAGTATCGATCAATATGCAGACATACAAATAGATGAACTACCATGTGGAAAAGAAAGAGAAGTACTAGTTAAACAACGAGTAAATCAATCTTTTTTCAGGGCTGCTGTAATGAGTTCATATAACTTTCATTGCTGTATATCAGGGATTACAATTCCTGAATTATTAGAAGCTTGCCATATTATAAATTGGGCTGATGATGCAACACACAGAACCAATCCTAAGAATGGGCTTTGCATGAATGCTTTTTTCCATAAGGCGTATGATAGGTATTTATTGGCAATTACGACAGATTTGAAAATAGAAATATCTGAAAAGTTATTGCAAAACACGGAGGATAAGGCATTTTATACATACTTAAAGGGACTAAACGGGCAGGAAATTATAAAACCTGACAGGTTTTTGCCTCGGACAGATTTTTTGGAAGTACATTACAATAAATACAAGACAAGACAAATATGATGGCATATTGGATTAGATTATTGGCTATGATATGGGAACAGAATAAGATTCAAGATTTGTTTTATCCTATCATAATGATTCTTCGTCAAGAAAAAGACGGAGGCTTCAACTATAAACTGCATGATAAAGATGTTGTTATTCAAACCCCTGAAGGAGATGAGTTATTGAGAATCCCGGCATCAGTGTTCTTAGTGGAAGCCGAAAATTTATTGAAAGCTATCAATGAAAACGATGGAGCATTTGCCGTTCCGAAAATTGAAGCCTTCATGAATCGAATTTATTGCCATTCTTTGAAGGCAAAATCATCGGATAAAACAGACATACGGATTATTTTGCACGACCGTAGAACCAAGATAAACTCCGAAATGGGATTCAGTATAAAATCCCAACTCGGAGGGGATTCAACACTATTAAATGCAAGTAAAGCCACGAACTTTAATTTTAAGATAGAGGGGACTTCTCTTTCTGATGAAGATATTGCAAAAATCAATTCTTTGAATCCAACAAGAAATAAGGTTATAGAGAGATATAAAGCAATAACAAAGAAAGGTTGCAAATTGATATTTGACAAAATGGATAATGCTACATTTCGTAATAACCTCATTATGCTTGATGGAGACCTGCCGTCCATCATTGCCAATTTGCTTTTAGAACAGTTGAATAGTGGTGTATCCACATTGAAAGAATTGGTAGAACAGATTACAGAAACCAACCCTTTGGGGTACGATACAGAACAGGCATCACCTTTTTATGCATATAAAATCAAACATCTTTTGACTTCGGCAGCATTAGGTATGATGCCCACAACTGCTTGGAGCGGAAAATTTGATGCGAATGGTGGTTATTTAGTCGTAAAGAAAGATGGTGAAATTCTTTGTTATCACTTTTACGACCGTAATCGTTTTGAAGACTATCTTTTCTCTAATGCATATCTGGAACGTTCTAGTACATCACGTCATGAATACGCATCAATAATAAAAGAAGAAGACGGTACTCTGTCATTTAAACTCAATTTTCAAGTCAGATTAAAGTAAGGTTATGAAGTTAAGACTATATACTTAATCTACGCAATGTATTTGGCCAACTCAAAGGAGTGAAAAACAACGAAATACTTTATCGAGTGGCATACGCACTGGCGAATCAATCGGGAAATGTTGTGGAGATATACCCACCCCCCCCCACTTACCGGGATACCTGCGCAGGGGCTATACAGGGAACAGTGGTCTTCCCGACAGTTCCCGAAGGGGAGTATCAAGAAAGGGTTTTGGTGAATCTGGTCGGGGAAAGAGAGTGGTATGATCTGCCAATTCTTGAAAAGCATGCAATTAGTATTCTTCCAAACTTATTGAATGGGAGGAGATCGGACGAGCTTCGGTGACTATAAATCCATCTATGGATGGGGAAAAGGTGGTTATCCCATGCGATGGATCAAGAATTAGCAAACACCCTTATTTGAAACTAACGACAACTATGAACAGTGGAGACTTCACGTTCTATTGGGTGCCGGAGGGGTCGTCCGAGAGGTGGTTTATGATGCAAGCTAACCACAAGGCTCTAAACTTCCAGGAGAAGTCATCTATCCCTTGGGATGGATGGTTCATCGGTAGCTATACCCCCCCCCTCAATGGGGCATCCCAATCAAATCAGACTCCCAAAAAGCCTTTATGACGGAAGCACTGAACTCGGAAATCGAGTTATAATAGGGTCTTTTTATTAAGGTCGTATCTAGTTTGTGTCGCTGTTATGCTGATGGAGTAATAAATATGGTTGCAGAAAACATACGTGAATATGGAAAATAATATTCAAGATTTTATTAATAAGGTTTTTGAGAAGTGGAACAAGGGGTATGTCCTCCAAATTTTATAGTACTAATATAGTAGCTTGTACTAGCTAGCACTGTATGATAAAGATATGGTATATTTGTGCCGATTAGAATACTGAGACATTACTGAACTATCATGGCAAAAGAAATAAAAGCACTGACTCCACGAAGTGAAAACTACTCACAGTGGTACAACGATCTAGTGATCAAGGCCGACCTTGCCGAGAATGCGGCGGTACGAGGCTGTATGGTCATCAAGCCCTATGGCTACGCCATCTGGGAAAAGATGCAGCAGACTCTGGATCGGATGTTCAAGGACACCGGGCACCAAAATGCCTATTTCCCGCTCCTGATCCCTAAGTCTTTTCTCAGCAAAGAGGCTGAGCACGTAGAGGGCTTTGCCAAGGAGTGCGCTGTAGTGACCCACTACCGACTCAAGACGAACCCCGATGGCGATGGTGTGATCGTGGACCCGGCGGCCAAGCTCGATGAGGAGCTCATCATCCGCCCAACCTCCGAGACCATCATCTGGAATACCTATCGTGGCTGGATCCAATCCTGGCGTGACCTGCCTCTGCTTGTCAACCAATGGGCCAATGTCCTGAGGTGGGAGATGCGGACACGACTTTTTTTGCGCACAGCTGAGTTTTTGTGGCAGGAGGGACACACTGCGCATGCCACCGAGGAGGAGGCTATGGAGGAGACAGTGCGTATGATCAATGTCTATGCCAACTTTGCCGAGAAGTACATGGCCATGCCGGTGATAGAGGGCGTGAAGACCGAGACCGAGCGATTTGCCGGCGCACTCGAGACCTACACCATAGAGGCACTGATGCAGGATGGCAAGGCATTGCAGAGTGGGACTTCGCACTTCTTGGGACAAAACTTTGCCAAGGCCTTTGACGTCACGTTTGCGGACAAAGATGGTGACCAGAAGTACGTATGGGCTACCTCCTGGGGGGTATCCACACGACTGATGGGAGCACTGATCATGACCCACTCGGATGACAATGGACTGGTACTTCCGCCACACTTGGCACCCATCCAGGTGGTCATCGTGCCGATATATCGCAATAACGAGCAACTCAACACGATCAGTGAGAGAGTAAGGCCCATCGTCGAAAAACTACGAGACCTCGGACTCAGCGTGAAGTATGACGACAATGACAACAAAAAGCCCGGGTGGAAATTTGCAGAGTATGAGCTAAAGGGAATCCCGGTGCGGTTGGCCCTCGGTGGCAGAGACTTGGAGAATGGCACGATAGAGGTGATGCGTCGTGACACGCTACAAAAAGAGACCAGATCCATAGAGGGCATAGAGGAGTATGTACGCGACCTACTGGAGGAGATCCAAAACAATATCTACCAAAAGGCGGCCGACTACCGTGCCTCACACACCTATGTGGTAGATACGTACGAGGAGTTCAAGGAAAAGCTGGATGAAGGTGGCTTCATCTTGGCACACTGGGACGGGACACCCGAGACAGAGGCCAAGATCAAGGAGGAGACCAAGGCAACCATCCGTTGTATCCCACTTGAGGGCGATACCACCCCCGGGACCTGCATCTACTCCGGTAAGCCATCGGCACGCCGTGTCCTTTTTGCACGCGCCTACTGATCCTTATTCGCAATTGACTATAATGGTGTCGGCAGAGAGGCCCATGGTATCACTCTTTTCGCATTAGATACCGATCGTGTTTTTTGCCTACATTTTCGCAACGCTCCTCAGCCTACTCTTGATCGGCCTCTCGATCCGGTGGCTGAGGAGCTTTTTTGTCACCAATCAGTCGCAGAGTACACTACCGACTCCACTCGACCCCAATAGGATTATTGATCCCGAGTGTATCTTTGCCACAGGAGTGATCGGTGGCGGAGAGCCGGAGTATGCGGTCATTGACTTCCAGGCCACCGGACTCTCGACTATGCCCGGCAAGGAGGACCGAGTGCTACAGGTGGCCTGCCTTTTGCTCGACAAGGAGCTGACACCGGTGGATAGGATGATTGCACTCGTGCGACAAGAGACTCTGGGACCGGCTCAAGCGCAAGCGGTACACCATATCCATGCCTCCGACCTAGAGGCGTATGGACAGCCGGAGGAGCAGGTGATGAATCGCCTATGGTCCAAAGTGAGGGAGGTGCCGACCCTGGTCTTTCACAATGCTGAGTACGACCTCGCAATATGGCTAGGGAGCCTGCGCACCTTTGCCCCCGAGCGAATCCCACTGCTACAAGCCAAAAAGACCGTCTGCACTATGTTGCACTTCACTGCTGAGGCCGGCGAAGATACCCACTATCCATCGCTGATCGCACTGACCTCTCGCCTGAGCGGACTGCCTCCTAGAAGTCTCTACACTGACCTACCGGTGGCATGGCGAAATGTGTGCTTGACACGCTATTGCCTCAGTCGTATCATAGGAGAGAGGAGCCACCTGACAGAGCCCACTGCTCCTCCGAGCGTCTAGGCGCAACACGGCTACCCAAGGGCCAAAGCCATCGCAAAAAAAAATAGTAACTTTGCCCACAAAAGGTGTCTCATGCCTTGCCGGAGGAGAGCACCCGAAGTGCCACGCTTCCACATTTGTTGGATGTGTCCTGAGTCTTTGCTCCGGCCGGTTGCCTTTTGTAGTACTTTTTGTTTCCCATAGTCTCACCGATAGATCCCTAGTGCCTTGGAAAGTCTACCCTTCATTGAATGGTGTCTCGACAACCTCAATTACCTCACGATATTCATCTTGATGATTATTGAGAGTTCGTTCATCCCATTTCCCAGTGAGATTGTCATCCCTCCCGCCGCCTACATGGCCGCCTCCGGAGGCGATATGCACTTGGGGCTTGTCGTCCTTTTTGGGACTCTCGGGGCACTCATCGGGGCACTCATCAACTATTGGCTGGCCGTCTTGCTCGGTCGCTCCATCGTCTACCGCATTGCTTCCGGGCGTGTGGGAGCCCTCCTATTGCTGGATCCCCAAAAGGTGGCCAAGGCGGAGCGTTTTTTTGTGAAGTACGGCGCTGTCGCTACCTTTACCGGTCGGCTGATCCCTGGGATCCGTCAGTTGATCTCCATACCCGGTGGGCTTGCTCGGATGCCGATCTCCACATTTTTGGCCTACACGACACTGGGCGCAGGCCTCTGGAACCTAGTCCTCGCACTGATCGGTTACTACTTGGCAGGAGTGGTGCCACCGGAGGAGCTGAATGCCTATGTCTCGCGCTACTCGCATGAGATCGGTCTAGGTGTAGTGGCAGTGGTGGTCGTCGCTTTGGGGGTGGTCCTCTACAAGGCGAGCCGTAGGCGCAGGGTCGATCTCGTGGACACCGATCACGATACAGAGGAGTAGCCCACTTTCTCATCAGAAATGGGTAACTTTGTCGCTACTTGAGAGAAAATAAACAACATAGAAGATAAACCATCGTTCAATGGACATTCAATTTTTAGAGAGAACGGATAGCCGAGCTGAGATTAAGATAGTACTTGCAGAGAGTGACTATGCTGAAAAAGTGGCCAAAGAGGTCAGCGAACTGAGAAAAAAAGCCAACGTCAAGGGCTTCCGCAAGGGTCATGTCCCGGAGGGAATCATTCGAAAAATGTATGGTGAGAGCATCGAGGCTGATGCAATCCAAAACACTGTGAGCGAGCAGCTGTTCAATACTCTGCGTGATGAGAAACTGTCAACGCTCGGACAACCGGTCCTGAAGAGCAGCGACCGCAAGGAGGACAAGAGCTTTGAGGCGATTTTCCAAGTCGCACTGCAACCGGAAGTCTCCGATCTTTTGAGCAAAAAGGATACGATCACTCGCTACATTCCTACGATCGAGGATGAGGATGTCGCCAAGGTACTCCGGCAGACCCTCGAGGACAGTCAGGAGGTGGTAGAGGTCACAACCGCAGGAGAGCGGGCTATGTTTTACGGTACGCTTGCTGAGCTTGATGGCGATGTCCCCAAGGAGGGTGGCTTCGTGGATGACAATTCGATCCTGTTCCCAGAGTTCATGAAAGATGCCGAGGAGAAGAAAAAGTTTGATGCAGCATCGGTCAACGACATCATCGTATTCCAACCCTTCAAGGCTTTTGAGGGCGAACCATCGGAGCTGAAATCGCTTCTAAAACTTGAAAAAGCAGAGGATCCCAAGCGTTTTGAGGGTGTGGACTTTAGCTTCCAGATCCAGAAGATCCGCGAACCTCACAAAAGCGAGATGAACCAAGCGTTTTTTGACAAAACTTTTGGGGAAGGAAAGGTCAAGAATGAGGAGGAAGCCTTGGCAGAGATCCGCAGAGTGATGGAGGATAGAGTCAAGGGTGATGCAGACTACAAGTTTGCGCAGGATCTGTCCAACTACGTCATGGAGCAAAAGTCCTCCAAGATAGAGCTTGCAGAGGACATCCTCCGGAAGTGGATCGAAAGTGGTGATACCGGCCTGGAACTCGGAGCCAATGGCACCGATCCGGATGAGCACTTTGCCAACATCATCAAGAGCCTAAAGCACGACCTATACTACCAAGCTCTTGCCAAGAAGCTAGACCAAGAGGTCAAGCCCGAGGATGTCAAGGGCTATGCTATAGCGTTCACTCGCCAACAGTTCGCGCAGTTTGGCTGGACAAACGCACCCGAAGAGATCGTGGAGAAGCAGGCTGAGCGTGTGATGAAAGAGGATCAGAACTTTGCCTACACAGCAGAGAAGCAGATCCTGCTCCAAAAGGTGGCCAAAGCCGTAGAGGAGCAAGGTATGATCACCATCAAGGAAGAGAAGATCACCGAGAAGGACCTCCACAAACTCATGACTCCGAAAGAGGAGGACAAGGAGGAGGATAAGGTGGTCGAGGAAGCAGAGCAATCCGCTGCTGAAAAAGACGAGCCCGGCAAGTAATCTCTTACGACCGGACCCACCAATAAAAGGCTAGGGAGTGCCGACAACAGTCGGCACTCCCTAGCCTTTTATTGGTTATATCTGCGGGGAAAGCTCAGGGTAGCTCTATCGTGAGACCATCATAGGCGGCGTAGACTCCTTGGGGGAGGTGGGCCTGGATCTGATCATGGGTCCCAAAGGTGTGGGCAAAGTGGACAAGGTAGCTTCTATTGGGCTTGATTTTTTCAATCTCCGCCAGTGCTTCCTCCAAGTCTAGGTGTGCGGCATGGGGGTAGAGTCGGAGGGCATTGATCACCAGTGTGTCACAATCCTTGATCAGCTCGTAGGTCTCCGACGGAAGGGTCTTGCAGTCGGTGATGTAGCAGAGTCCGCTTGTCCGAAACCCCACGATCGGTAGCTGACCGTGCATAACTCTGAGGGGCATGATGGTCGTCTTGTCGGACAGAGGTATCGCAGTACCGGGTGTGATAGGGATGAGCTGCATATCCGGCACTCCCGGGTAGCGGTGTTCTGCAAAAGCGTAGGGCATACGGGTACGAATGGCCTCGATGACGTTTTGCTCGGCATAGATGTGACAAGGCTTGTGCTCCCTAAAGAGTGGGCGGATATCATCCAGCCCACCTACATGGTCGTAGTGCTCATGGGTAAGGAAAATGGCATCTAGATGATCCACCCGGCTGGCAAGCATCTGCTCCCTAAAGTCCGGCCCACAGTCTATGGCGATCACTTGGTCCTCGGTCCTAATAAGCGCGGAGGTCCGCAGCCGATGATCTCTCGGGTCGTGACTCATGCATGTAGGACACTGACAACCAATCTCGGGTACACCGGTAGAGGTGCCTGTTCCCAAAAATGTGAGGCGAATCATAGGGTGTCTATAGCTTTGGACTCAATGCTCCGAACAAACCGTACCTCAGGGCTGATCTCGATCCCAAACTCTCGGTGTACAGCCTCCTGTACCTTTTTGGAGAAATCCACCACTTCGCGGGGAGAGGCACCCCCGTAGTTGACCAGCACGAGTGGTTGATTGGGGTAGGTCCCCACGTTGCCCTTTCGCACGCCTTTCAGCCCCGCCTGCTGGATCAACCATGCAGCGGGTATCTTTACTCCGCTAGCGGTACTGTAGTGTGGTAGGTCTTGGTACTTCTTTTGCAATGCTTCAAAAGCTTCGGTCGTGATGATTGGGTTTTTGAAAAAACTGCCGGCATTGGGGAGGCGTGAGGGATCCGGTAGCTTTTGCTCCCTGATACCGATGACAAAGTCTGCCACAACCCTTGGCGTGAGGTCGTCCCGTCTCTTTAGGTCGGAGAGGCCATGATACTCGAGCATGGGAGTCGGGACTTTGCTTAGCTCCAACTCTACACCGGTGATCAGCGCATAGGCTAGATCAGGGTCCTTGAATATAGAGTCGCGATAGTCGTAGCCTATCTCCGATGCTTCCACGCGGATGGAGTCTCCCGTGCGCAGATCCGTGTAGTGGACTGCCCGAATCACATCCTTGATCTCTCGCCCGTACGCGCCTATGTTTTGGACAGCGGCGGCACCAGTGTCACCCGGTATGAGTGCGAGGTTTTCGATTCCCCACAGCCCTTTGTCAGCGCACGCCAAAACTAAGTCGTGCCAGCACTTACCCGCATCTACCAAGAGAGTGACCGTAGTGGCATCCTCGTGGATGGTCTGTACCTCTGAAGGAGTGTAGCGCAATACAGCCCCCTTGAAATCACCTACAAATAGTAGATTGCTCCCACCGCCTATGGTGATGAAAGGGAGTGACCGAAAGTACTCATCCCGACTCAGTGTCTGTACATCATTGAGAGACTCCAGCTCTATGTAGTAGGTGGCTTGGATGTCGAGTGCCAGCGTGTTGTTTTTTGTTAGTCGGTGGTTGGGCGTGATGATCATATGATAGATGATGTCTATGAAAAAAAGAAGTCGGATGGAGTATATCGGGCACCCGATATGTCTCCTCCGACCTCTGTCTCTTTAGTAATCGTCAGTCTACTCTCTGTGTCGCAAGTGGATGGGTATATCTCTGGAGACGACACTGAGCGAAACTATGCGATGGTATCAGTAGGCTTGCTGTAGGATCCACGCATCCTGGAATAGTGGCGCAAAGCGAACTTTGATGCTTTCGCGAGAGCGGATGGCCTCAGCCTTGTTGTCAAAGCTGGTGACAATCACACGATACATCCCTTGCTCGTTTTGAGCCAATACCGCATCTGTGAATCCTTCGCCATTCATCCGCTCCTTGAGCGAACGGGCATTGGTGACGTTTTGGAAGCTACCAATCACGACACTAAAAGCCTTGATCCCGGTGGCCGACTCGCCTGCGGCCGGTGTCACGCGCTCGCGACGCACTGTGCCCTCAGAGGCATACGCATCCGACACAGGCTGTACTTGGTCAGCATCTTGGAGGATAGGCTTTTGTTGGGCGCGCTCATAGGCGGCGCGGTAAGCACTTTTCTTGGGCTTGCATGAGGTGAAACCGGCTACAAGTGCAACCATGGTCAGTATCGTAAGTACTCTTCTCATAATACTTTTGTATTTGAATTCTAAATGTTTTAATGTTCAAGTTTCTTGCTCGGGACAAGGCCATTCCCCTAGCTGATGGGTAGAGGTCACAGAGTTGTCCGTCCAAACAAAGATACCAAATTTATATTCTCAAAAGTGTCTTCTCAGTTGAGTTTCCACTCGGCTCCCTCTTTCGTGTCCTTGATCACAAAACCGAGTTTGGTGAGCTCGTCCCTGATCTGATCGGATTTTGCCCAATCTTTCATCTCTTTTGCTTCGTGTCGTATCTTGAGCAAAAGCTCCATCGCACCGGCGAAAGCCTCTTCGTGCCCCTTTGATCCATTTGCACCGTGAGGAAGCATCCCGAGGATTTCAAAAAGGAACGTGTCAAAGAATGAGCGCAGTAGGTCTATCTGCTCTTGTGTGAGGCCGGCATTGGGTTCGTTTTTGGCTGAGTTGATCCGCTTGGTGGCATCAAATAGCTCGGCAATCACGACAGCGCTGTTGAGATCGTCGTTGAGAGCCGCATAGCTTCGTCCGAAATAGTCGGGTAACTCTTGCACGACGGACTGTGTTGGGGTCAGTTTGTCGAGCTGGTCGTAGGCATCGAGCAGTCGTTCCAGCCCTTTCTCGGAGGCCTGAAGTGCTTCGTTACTAAAGTCGATCGTACTGCGGTAGTGTGCCTGAAGCATAAAGAAACGGATCGTCATAGGGTGATAGGCCTGTGCCAAGGCCGGGTGTTCACCGCTGAAAAATTGCTCCAGAGTGATAAAGTTGCCCAAGGATTTTCCCATCTTTTGTCCATTGATGGTCACCATGTTGTTGTGCACCCAAAAGTTTACGATCTCCTTGCCTTCGGCGGCTACGGCTTGAGCGATTTCGCACTCGTGGTGTGGAAAGATCAGGTCCATGCCACCACCGTGTAGGTCAAAGTCCTCACCCAAGTACTTTCGTCCCATTGCAGTACACTCGCAGTGCCACCCGGGAAAGCCCACACTCCATGGGCTTGGCCAGCGCATGATATGCTCTGGCTTGGCTTTCTTCCAGAGGGCAAAGTCTACCGGGCTTCTTTTTTCGTCCTGGCCGTCCAGCTCTCGAGTTTGGGCCAGCATCTCATTGATGTCGCGTCCGGAGAGTACCCCGTAGTCGTGCGCTTGGTTGTACTTGGGGACATCAAAGTAGATGGACCCCTCCGACTCGTACGCAAAGCCCGCTTTCAGGATCTCTTCGATCAGCTGTATCTGCTCGATGATGTGTCCGCTGGCCATTGGTTCGATAGATGGGGGCAGTACATTCATGGCATCCATGTCGCGGTGGTAGCGTGTGAGGTAGTGCTGGACCACCTCCATTGGTTCCACTTGATCCAGGCGTGCCTTCTTGGCGATCTTGTCTTCGCCGTCATCGCTGTCGTGCTCGAGGTGTCCGACATCCGTTATGTTTCGCACGTAGCGTACTTTGTAGCCGAGGTGCGTGAGGTATCGAAAAAGTAGGTCAAAGGTGACTGCCGGGCGCGCATGCCCGAGGTGGGCATCACCGTAGACAGTCGGACCACAGACGTACATTCCCACGTGCGGAGCATGCTTGGGGCGAAAGTGCTCTTTCGTCCTTGTCCGTGTGTTGTGTAGGACAAAGTCTTCTTGTAGCTTCAGTTTGTCGTTTCCCATGTCGATCACAGCTCAAGGGGCAGTACACCCTCTTCGTGGATGAGTAGCCCTTTGGCCACCTCTTTTGCTTTCTCTTTGCCCTCCAGCAGTGAGAGGATCGCCACACCATACGCCAGCCCATACACAGGACCGCGTGCGGTGACGATCTGCCCGTCGATCACAGCTTCGGCAGCCACGTACTTGGCTCCTTTCAGTTGGGGTTCAAAACCCGGATAGGCAGTGGCTCTTTTCTGATCCAAAAGTCCCAGTTCGGCCAGCACGATCGGTGCGGCACACATGGCGCCCACCACACGACCCTGCTCGTGGTGACGTAGGAGAAACGCCCCCACTTCTTTCGAGGTTTTCAGGTTGTTGGCTCCGCCCAGTCCTCCCGGCAGAGCCACGGCGTCGAATAGCTTGTCTTGGACTTCACTTAGGGTCTTGTCTGCCGTAAACCGCAGTCCGTGTGCTCCCTCCACTGCCGTTGTGGTGTTGATGGACACAAATTCGGCCTCCACGCCTCCCCGGCGGAGGGCATCCCAGGTTCCCATTGCTTCGGTCTCCTCGTAACCATTGGCGAGGAGTATGATTGCTGTCTTTTTCATAGGCTTTATTCGTTCTGTGTTATCTTAGTCTGTATCGGTAGGTGATGCTACCCACTTGGTTTCCCAGCCCACTGCTTTCTGTGAAGCGTGCCTTTTTGGCAGCGGCCAGTGCACTCTCTCGCATCTTGAGGTCGGCGATGGTGGTCCCCACACCGTATATTGCGTCGATCACTTTTCCGGATGGGTCGACTGTGATTTGTACCACGATAGTTCCCTCCACCTGTGCCGAAAAGCTGGGCCTTGGCAGGTGTCCCACGAGCCGTCTGCCATCCAGGCTGTAGGAGCCAAATCCTCCTTTGCCACTTGGGGCGCCGCCACGCTCCACGTTGCCATCCACCGATCCTTCACGACCATAGGTCTCCCCACCGGTCGTCTCTCCGGATCCTTGGTTGTCCTTGGCCTTGCCAAAAGCACCCGAGACGTTTTGTCGGATGCGTTCTTGGCGTCGCTTTGCCTCGGCTTGCTCTCGTTGCTTGCGGAGGGCTTCTTGTCGCTGCTGCTCGGCTTGGCGTTGTTGCTCGAGAGCTTCCTTGGAGGGTTGTTGATGTATGGTCGGGGCCTCCTCACTCTCTTGGGTCAGTAGTGTGTTGTCTGTGGGGTGCTCTTTGGCCGGAGTCACCTCCGGTTCCTCCTCCAGTGGACGTATCGGAGCGGGGTTGGAGCTACCTTCTACAGCGATCATGTCACCGATATTCACCAGGATTCCCCCCATCTCTTCCACCGGTTTGTGGTAGGGAAGGTAGAGGTACAGGAGTGCCACTACCAGTGCTGCGTGTAGCACCAAGGTCGCTGTGAGTGCGGTGATCTGCTTTTTATCCCACTTTGGACTGCTCATCGTTTACTTCTTGAGGGGTCTGGTCGCCAGTACCATCTTGTAGTTGTTTTCCACTGCGATATTCAGAGTGCGTACCACCTCTCGGTAGGGCACCGACTCATCGGCATACAGTGCGATGTACATATCCGGGTTTTGTGCGATGGTGGACTTGAGGATGTCTCCCAGTTCGTCAAAGACCACCTCCTCGTCCTTGCCGTTGCCCACTGCTATATAGTAGCGTCCGTCGGCATCAAGTGTGATCCGTGTGACCGGAGTGGCGGAGGTCTGTTGGCTGCTCTGCGGCAGGGTTACCTTTAGCGCACTTGGGACCACCAGCGTGCTGGTGACCATGAAGAAGATCAGTAGCAAAAAGATTACGTCCGTCATGGAGGCCATGCTAAAGTTCTCCATGACCCTGCTTTTCCTTTTCAGCTTCATTTCTGTATGGGCTCGTTCATGAGGTCCATGAAGTCCAGGGCTTCTGCCTCAGACTTGGTGACTACCTTGTCCACCTGTGCCACCAAGTGGTTGTACATAAAGAGGGCAAGGATACCCACCACCAGCCCACCAACCGTCGTGACGAGGGCTTCGTAGATGCCGGAGGAGAGTAGGGCCACATCGATGTTGCTGCCGGCGGTGGCCATGTCATAAAAGGCGCGCACCATACCGGTCACTGTTCCCAAAAAACCGATCATCGGGGCACCCGAGGCGATCGTCGCCAGTGCGGGGAGGTTTTTCTCCAGTTTGGCGATCTCTATGTTGCCCACGTTTTCGATAGCGGTCATGATATCTTGTGTCGGACGACCGAGTCGCTCGATACCCTTGGCGATCATACGAGAGCCGGGGGTGTTTTGCGTCTCGCAGAGGTCTCTGGCACTCTGGAGCTTGCCGTCGCGGATGTAGTCGCGTATCTTTTGCAAAAAAGTGTCGCCCGGTTTATTCATCTGACGCAAAAGTAAGCTACGCTCGATGAAGATGTAGACGGCTAGGATGCTCAGCACCAGCAGGACGATCATGATCCAGCCACCTTTCATGGCGAGATCGAGGATGGAGAGGCTCTCCGTTGTTGGGGTTGTGATCTGAGAGAGCTGAGGCATCGCCCCGCCCAGTGTGTCTCCGGCTGCTATTTGTAGTAAGTGCATGATAGTTGTGTTGGATAGTTGTTGTATATCTTTTTGTCCAAAAAAAGTCTCTTCTGCTACTTTCCCAGGCAGGCCAAGTAGCGACGCACCGTCTCCCGGAAGCCGAGGTACAGAGCGTCACAGATCAGTGCGTGACCTATGGAGACTTCGTCAAGAGACGGGATCGACTCCTTCAGGTACCGTAGGTTGGTCAGGTCCAGATCATGACCGGCGTTGAGCCCCAGCCCGATCGCCTTGGCATGATTGGCCGCACGCACAAAGGGGGCCACCGCTTGGACCCGATCCAGCCCAAATGCCGCAGCGTATGGCTCTGTATAGAGCTCGATGCGGTCAGCGCCTACCGCCTTGGCATCATCGATATTGTCGAGATCGGTCCCCACAAAGATACTCACCCGTATCCCCCGGGACCGAAAGTGCCCCACCACCTCTTGTAGAAAGGAGCGAGCGGAGGCGACATCCCAGCCGGCATTGCTGGTCAGGATTCCGGGCGGATCCGGGACTAGTGTCACCTGATCGGGATGGACCTCACTCACCAGGTCGATAAAACTTTCGGAGGGGTAGCCCTCGATGTTGAATTCCGTACTCACCACCTCCCTGAGCGCACGCACGTCCGAGTATCGGATGTGCCTTTCGTCCGGACGAGGGTGGACCGTGATACCTTCGGCACCAAAGGCCTGGAGGTCTTTGGCGACGAGGAGCACATCCGGGTTGTTGCCACCGCGAGCGTTGCGCAGGGTGGCCACCTTATTTACATTGATACTTAGTCTTGTCATGATTCCGTTGTGGGCTTTTGCACGAAAGTGATCCGCAGCGTCGTTCCCGCATCGGTACGCTCCTTTGTGCGATATTTTCCACCCCACAAAAGTAACGAGAATATCCGACCTTTCCTAAAAGAGACGCACGTCCTGAGGCGGATCCCCACGTCGCTCTCCGACTCCGCACGAAGTCCATCCGGAAGGACCCCCAACCCCCAAGAAAGACCCCATGTGGCCAAAGAATGTTATATTTGAGGCTACAAAACAGCTATTTTCCCACACCTCATTACCAAAAACAGACATGAAGTCAGATATCCAGATTGCGCACGAAACAACCCTGCTCCCAATAGGAGAGGTAGCCGCTTCCATCGGCATACCGCCCCAAAAACTAGAGCCATACGGCCACTACATGGCCAAGATCAGCCCTGATCTACTCAAGGAGGAGCATCACCCCGGCAAGCTCATACTCGTCTCCGCCATCACCCCCACACGCGCCGGGATCGGTAAGACAACCGTCTCCATAGGCCTGGCACTCGGCATGAACAAACTGGGCAAAAAAGCCATCGTCACCCTCCGCGAACCCTCCCTGGGTCCCGTCTTTGGGATGAAAGGTGGAGCCGCCGGAGGAGGCTATGCTCAGGTACTCCCCATGGACAAGATCAACCTCCACTTCACCGGAGACTTCCACGCCATCACCGCTGCCAACAACACCCTTGCAGCTCTGCTGGACAACTACGCCTACCGCAACCGAAACAACCCCGACGGGCTCAGCCGCATCACCTGGCGCCGCGTCCTCGATGCCAATGACCGCAGCCTGCGCAATATCATCACCGGACTCGGTGGCACCGCCAATGGCATTCCCACCGAGACAGGCTTCGATATCACACCCGCATCCGAGATTATGGCGATCCTCTGTCTCGCCAACGACCTCGACGACCTCCGTCGACGGATCGACAATATCCTCCTGGGGTACAAAAAAGATGGCTCCCCCTTCACCGTCCGAGAGCTCGGTTGCGGTGGAGCAATCGTCGCACTCCTCCTCGATGCACTCTCGCCCAATCTCGTCCAGACCACCGAAAACACACCCGCACTCATCCACGGAGGCCCCTTTGCCAACATCGCTCACGGCTGCAACTCCATCATCGCCACCAAGATGGCGATGCGCTACGGAGACTACGCTATCACCGAAGCCGGATTCGGCGCCGACCTAGGGGGCGAGAAGTTCTTTGACATCAAGTGCCGCCATGCAGGGCTCAACCCCGCACTGACCGTCCTAGTCGCCACCGCACAGTCACTCAAGCTCCACGGTGGCAAGGATCGCACCCTCCTAACCGACGAAGACACCGAGGCACTTCGAGGTGGCTTTGCCAACCTAGACCGCCACATCGACAACCTCCGACAGTTCGGCCAGACCGTCGTCGTCTGCATCAATAGATTCCCGAGCGATACCGACCGCGAGATCGACACCATACGCACCTACTGCCAAGAGCGAGGTGTACCATTTGCCGTCAATACCGCCTACGCCGAAGGATCGGACGGAGCACTCGAGCTAGCCAAGGTGGTACTCGAGACGATCGACCGAATCCCCTCGGCGCCCCTCTCCTTTGCCTACGACCTCCAAGACACCGTCACCGAAAAAATCCGCAAGGTGACCACCAACCTCTACGGTGCCACCGATGTACGCTACGAGAGCAAGGCACTCAAAAAGCTCAAGCAGATCGAAGCACTCGGCTACGGCCACTTCCCGATCTGTATAGCCAAGACACAATACTCCTTCTCCGACGACCCCGAGCGCATCGGAGCACCCACAGGCTTCAGGCTGACCGTCGAGGACCTCGTCATCAATGCCGGTGCCGAGATGATCGTCGTCATCATGGGTGACATCCTGCGCATGCCCGGCCTGCCCAAGGAGCCGAGCGCCAATCGGATCGATGTGGTTGACGGACAGATCATCGGCCTCAGCTAGCACGGCACCCCCATCCCACTACACACAACGACCCCCGCCAAGTATCCCCCCAAAAAAAAGAGGGCCTTGGCGGGGGTCACTTATTTCACCGGCACCGCAAAAGCTATTTCAGCCGATACCGGAGCGAAGGACCAAGCCCCGTCTTGACCAAAATAGCCTCCTCCCCTTGTGCAAAACGTCTCAGCTCACGACCGGACGACGAGCGACTCAGCCCCGTCAGCTTGCAGTACTCTTGGATAGAGATACTCCGCTCACGCTCCAGATGTCGTACGAGCAACAGACGGCGCCGCTCCGGATCCATAGCGACAGTGCTGTACTCCCCCTCTCTCGGCCGCACCCGCTCAAGGTCGGTGCGCTCGTTGCACATTCGCAACAACCAATTGTCAGCCACAAAGGAGACCTTGCCGATCTCCACACCGGCCCGATTGCGTCGTTGCTCGTCCCCTGCCAGCTCCGGCTCGGCCCCCTCCCGCATCCGCAAGAGCGGCCGAAAGCTCCCCAGCCCCTCCAGCTTCACCGAATAGCCCATCGCCATCTGCTTTGCCAGCTCCTCGGACAGCGCCACAAGCAACCCTTTCACATCTCCCTGAGCAAACGAACTCTTCTTGCTGATCTCCTCCGCAATCGTGTCCGTATCCACCACCCCATGCAGAAGCATGCGGGGAAAAAGTGTCTCCGGATCAGCCGACAGTTTTCCTGCCACCTTTTGCATCTTAAACTTAGCCATCTTCTTTTCTCACGTTACTAGGTTAAAAACTCCTCCCTATGTGTCCCAAAACTTCCTCCTCCTGTCCCAAAACTTCCTCCTCCCGTCAAAAAACTCAAAATCACACAGTGATTTCTTCAAATCACTTAGTGGTTTCAACTATTTCTTGTGACAAGATACTCTTTTCCTCCGACATCGCTACTTTTTCCTACCCGCTCCCCAAAACCCCCATCACGTGTGCTAAACCATCAGGGTGGAGCGGCTTTGATCCCTTTTGAGGCCAAACTATTTTAGGTCGCTCTTTCTTCTCTCTCATAGATGTTGGCATTCTATAGAGTGTTAGCGAACGTGTTGCAGGGGGAGAAGGTTAGTGGCGAGTTTTTCTCCACTTTATTAGGCAAAAGAGAATCTGCGGTAACTCCGGTGTTTTCGAACGAATAGAGAGAAGGGGCACCGAGATAATCCCGATGCCCCCTTTGTACCTTCTGTGGAGGTGAGTCGTTACTCGATGGAGAGAGTCACAATCACGGGGTTGTGGTCCGAGAGGTAGACGTGCTCCGGCTCGTCTGTCTCATCGACGATCTCGTGTGCTTGGATGGTGAAGGAGCCGTTGCGTACAAAGACGAAGTCGATCAGCGGGCGTTGGTCGGCCGGTATCTTGCCAAAGTCGTGGAAACTGTCTTCGGTGCCCGATTTGTTTTCGGCCGCCAGGGTGCGAGTGTCGGTGACGGATAGTGGGTTGTCGGGGTCCGTAAGGGCAACCACTACGCCGGAGGTGGGCTCGGCATTGAAGTCTCCGGTGAGGATGATGGGGCGTCCGGCGGCTAGTTCGTCCATGCGCTTGAGGAGGAGCTCGACGCTATTTGTGCGTGCCACCTGCCCCATGTGGTCGAGGTGGGTGTTGATGAAGAGGAGCTCCTTTTGGGTCGCTTTGTCCTTGAGGACCACCCATACCGCTGTGCGTTCGCAAGCCGCATCCCAGCCTAGACCGGGTGTCTCCGGGTTTTCGCTGAGCCAAAAGTAGCCTTTATCGAGTACGTCGTACTTCTCCTTTTTCCAAAAGACGGGGCAAAACTCCCCTGCCTTGTCGCCATCTTCACGGCCGATGCCGAAGCCCTCGTAGTCGGGGTGGTTGTTTTTGAGGTCGGTGAGCTGGTTGTGTAGCACTTCCTGTAGGCCCATGACATCCGCATCGGTGTCGGTGATGAAGCGATTGACCAAGGGTAGGCGGTTTTGCCAAGTGTTGATGCCATCGTCGGGGTTGTCGTAGCGGATGTTGAAGGTCACGACTTTTAGTTCGGTCACCTGGGGCTTGGTCGTCTCGCATGACGATAGGGCTAGTGGTAGCAGGGCTAGTGCAAGGAGTGTTTTTTTCATGTCAAGTGCAAACTCTATTTGGTGATAAAAAAGTGGTCAAAGGGTTGGGTCTCTCCTTTGTCGTACGCTGTGTAGATGAGAGAGTCCTGTGTGACGCGTATGTACTGGTAGTAGCGTCCTCCGGTGGTGGAGAAGTCGTGCGCATCGGGGTTGCCGACGGCGTAGTGCTTGACGGCGGCGGTACTGACAATGTAGACAGGGTCGTGGCCGTCCCTGGCGTAGGCGTGGTCATGCCCCTGGAGGACCAGGTCGACGCCACACGACTCGTAGATGGAGCCGAGGAGCGTGCGGATCAGGAGGTTCACTCTGCCGGCGCGCACGGAGTGTACGGCGTGGTGACCCACGACGATGAGGAAGGGGTCATCGGTCCGCTCGGTGAGCACTCGTCGGAGCCAAGCGTTGGTGCGGAAGAGGTTCCACTCGTAGGTGTTGGTGTCCACGCAGACGATTCGGACATTGGGGTAGTCGATGTAGTAGGTGATCCCTTCGCGGAACTTGGGCCCATTTTGGGGCATCACAAAGGTGTGGACCCACCGATCGTCCAAGTCGAGATTGAGCCCCATTTCGTACTCATGGTTACCGGTGGCCGGGATGAGTGGTGTCGATGGAGCCACTGTGCGCATGGCATCGTAAAAGAGGGCCCAGTGCTCGTCGTGTGGTCGCTCAATAGCGTCTCCGCCTAGGATCCATGCGTCTACTCCCGGGAAACGACCTTGAGCCTCCATGACCAGTGTGTCGCTACCACTGGGCCAACGATCTTGTAGATCGCCAATGTAGACAAAGGACTGTACGCTACTATCTGTGTCGTGAATCCTAAACTTTCCTCTGTACTTGATCCCCTCGTCTTTCACTAGGTAGGTGTAGTCTCCTCGGGGCAAAACACCGGTCTTTACATGGTAGAGGTGGGTCGTGCCACCACCACTCCTGACCTCGGTGTGCTGGGCGACAAACTCCTCCCGAAAGGTGCTGTCCGAATTGAAAAGCACCAGACTGTACGGACGATTTGCCCCACTGACCCACGACAAGGTGCGCTCCTGCAACCCGTTTTCGCCGGGGGTGATGAAGAGCCGCTGTGGACTGTCCGATAGCGCAAAGTCCGGCTCCGGGAGGTCGCCAAACCAATGGTCCCAATTGCTGATGAGGGTCAGGATTACGACTAGGAGTATTAGCCAGGTTGTCTGCTTTTTTTTCATGCCTCAAAAAATAAATGACTACTCAAATCTCATACTGTCCGCCGGACGTATGCCGGAAATGATGCTCGTCGGCACCAATATCAATAGGTAGATCACGAGCACCACCAAGGTGTTGATCACACAAAGTGTCACCGGATCTATGACGATGGGAACATACGACATATAGTACTGGCTCGGATCAAGCGTGATAGGCTTTGCCAGTTTTTGGATCAGTCCCAGAATCACAGCGGCAGTGTTTCCCCACAGCACCCCGCGCCACAGGACCTCCAGCGCCATCAGTCTGAAGACTTTGCGGAGCGATGTGTTTCTTTGTCCGAGAGCCTTCAATGTCGCTATGGCCTTGACTTTTTGGAGGATCAGGACCACCACACCGGTAATCATTGTCATGCCGGCCACAGCGACCAGCAGTCCCAGTATCAGTGCCACATTCGCATCTAGGAGCGACAGCCAGCCCAGTATGCCACGGTTCATCTCCGCTGCACTGTGCATCGTGTACTCCTCTCCATATTTGGCGTAGCGGTCTGCAAAGTACCCATAGAGCCGATCGTAGGCTTCGGCCGATCCTTTGGCACTGAGCCCGTGCAACTCCACACCACCTACTTGCTCCGGACGCCAGCTATTGACCCCGCGAAGTAAACGCACATCCGTGAGTGCCAGGAGCCGATCGTACTCCGGAAAGCCGGTGTCAAATAATCCCTCCACCGATACTTTCCGAACCTTCATCCCAGACTCCCCCAGAAAATAGACCACGACCTCATCCCCCACTTTTAGCCCCAAGTGATGCGCCAGAGCCTCTGACAGCAATGCCTCACGGCTCGTGGAGCCGGAAAAGGACGGGAGCCGACCCTCGGTCAGGTATTTGGTATAAAAAGCACTGTCGTAGAGCGAATCCACCCCGTGCAGTAGCACACCACTGTATGCGGAGTCAGTTTTTAGCAATCCCATTCGGTCAATGAAGGTTGAGACTTTTGAGTGGCCACAACCCCGACGAATATCCTCCAAAACCCCCTCGGGCAAAGTCAATGGGTCGCTATATTGACCATATACATTGGAGGGAGAGGAGATCCGAATAGCACCAAAAAAACCATTGATCTTGGAGTGAACCTCTTGCTTGAAGCCGTCAATGACGAAAAACGAAAGCAGAATCACCGCCAATCCGAGCCCAATCCCCAAAGCTGATAATCGAACAACCGGACGCAACCGCTGTTCTTTCGGAGGAGCCTCGTAGATAAATTGCTTGGCCAGCTGTTTCTCTATACTCATTTATTGCTGTTGATATATTGTCGGGTAGTCAATCACATAGGACCACAAAGTTACCCCTTATTTGAGAATGTTGCGGGGTGGTTTGGGGCCGATGGGGTGGGGAATAGGGGTGAAGTGGGTGTCGGAAAGAAGGGGCATTTACCTTCTTTTGGCGGTCTTTTGTCGGTCGTTTTTGGGTTTTTGTGGGGTGGGTTGAAATTTTATTTGTTTGGTTTTTAGCGAGTTGTCAGTTTTTGTGTGTTGGTAATTTGTTCAGGTCGGAAAATGTTTCTATCTTTGCACTCGCAAACGAGACAGAGAGCTTGTCCGCAGATCTTCGACAGTGAAGAGAATTGACTTTTTTGAGTCGGTTGTTTTTTTTTGAAGTTTTGCAGAGAAAGAAACTTTTTGTACCTTTGCAAAACCGACGCCGAAAGAGGTGGCGGTTTGAAAGAGGAGGTCATAGACATAATGAACAAGGGCATCGCGCCAAAGAAAGCTGAAGGTGCGATGCGAACAAACAAGTAGTACAAGGGATATTTTTATAGATATAAGAATGTGCCACGTCGATT